>JABJQE010000221.1 GCA_018663565.1 Phycisphaerae bacterium | reverse complement strand
GTTGATCACCTTCCATGACGGCCACGCATGAGTTGGTTGTTCCGAGATCGATTCCAATGATTTTTGACATCTTGTATTTCCTTCCTGGGGAGCGGCTTCAGGCCGCGATCCCCATACCTCGAGCTCAGTAGATCTGAGAGAGGACGTAGTACTGATGCAAGCAGCGTGCCGAAATAACGACCTCGCCATGACAAAACTCCTCTTTTTTGCCCGCCGAAGGGCGTCGGGGGGCGTTTGAGGCCTGCCAGATTGGCTGCTATGTCGCGAACTTGTCCCAGATAAGGACTCAGCCAGCAGCTCATATGTGGCGGTGTCGGCGAGCGAGTCTGCTGATGCTCCAATCAGGATCATGGCACTAACCAATAATGAGTCCTGTGCTAAGACATGGAATGTGCTCCTTCTTACGCATCATGAGTACAAGAACCGCTCAATCGATACGCCATACAGCGCAGTCCGTACGCAAAAATATACGTTGGGGATTCCATCCCATCAAAACGCTATACAACCCGATCTGGTCGATGTTTGGTAGCGTAACAACGTGCTTATCTGCCTCTTGACCAATCAAGATCTCGATGATCCCGAACTGCCAAGCTACGACTGGCCGTGCGACCCCCGGCCGCACATGCCCGAAGCAGACTGGCATGCGGTCATGCTCGGCGAGAAAGTAGAAGCTCCCCACGAAGTCCGGACGCTGCTTCGTGAAGGCGTGAATGGCCGGCCTATCGACATATTTTTTAACCTCTGCGATGGCGGAGCCGAGCAGCACGATATCCCTGGAGTCGAAGTTATTCGCGTGCTCGAACGCGCCGGTGTGCCCTTTACAGGTGCTACGAGCAAGTGCTTTGAACCGACCCGACGCCAGATCAAGACGGCTTGTAAACGACTTGGCATTGAAACGCCACGCGGCATCATCGTCCGCACCCAGGCGGACGTTCGAAAGGCGGCCAAGAAACTTCGATTCCCTCTCTTCGTCAAACACTACAACAGTTACGCCAGCATCGATATCAGCAAGCGGTCCAAGGTTGTGTCGAAGAGCGGCTTGATGATTCAGGCCAAGAAATTCATTCGCCGCCACGGCGCCGCACTGATCGAGGAATATATTGAAGGGGATGAATGCACCGTGCTTGTGGCGGAGAATCCACGAGACCCCGATCGTCCGATCGCCTACCCGCCGGTCAAATACGTCTTCCCAAAGGGCGAAGCCTTCAAGACCGAGGACCTCAAGTGGGTCACATATGAAGGCCTCAGCACCGCGCGAGTAACCAATACCAAACTCAATGGTCTGCTCAAACAACACGCGGCGGATCTGTTTGTTGAAATGAACGCGGCTGGCTATGCGCGCATCGACGTGCGTGTCGACCACGACGGAGTGCCGCACGTCCTTGAGATCAATGCGAACTGCGGCATCTTTTACCCCGAAGGCTCGTTTGCCAGCGCCGACGATTGCATCTCGCTTGATGCTGGTGGGCATCCGCTCTTCGTCCGTCGACTGATCGCCGCAGCGCGGGCTCGGCAAGCGGCGCTCGTCTAAGCAGCTGGCAGTGCCCAATCCGATCAATCTGGCCACCAACTGAGTCTGGCATCGCAAGGGCGTGGCGGCGGATACGACTCGAGAGAAAAACAACAGTGCACTGATCACAATTCCCTACGATAGAGGGATGCTACAGATCGGCTCTGTCCAACTTGACTCCAATGCATTGCTTGCCCCCATGGCGGGACATTGTGATCTGCCCTTTCGGCTTCTGTGCCGGGAACTTGGCGGAGTTGGTCTTGCGAGCACGGATTTGCTCAATGTGCACAGCATCCTTCGGGAGGCGCCCAAGGCAATGAAACTGGCAGCCACGTGCGAGGCAGACTCGCCGCTTTGCATGCAGGTGTATGGCAATGGCGAGGACCCGCTGGCAGAAGCCGGGCTTTGGGCCGTCGATCACGGCGCCGTCATCGTGGACATCAATATGGGCTGCCCGGTCGACAAGGTCGCCAAGAAGCATGGCGGGTCGCTATTGCTATGCAATATCGATGACACAGTGCGACTAGCCGAGCGTATGGTCGAGGCGATCACACCAAAAACTGGCGCGCCAGTAACAGCCAAAATTCGTCTGGGGTTAGATGACGGCCGAATCGTCGGACCGGAACTTGCGCAGCGATTAGAGCAAGTTGGCATCGCCGCCATAACAGTGCATGGTCGCACGACCGAGCAGTTCTTCAAGGGAAGTGTTCGGCACGAGGGCATTGCCGAGGTCGTTGCTGCTGTCGATTCGATTCCCGTGATCGGCAACGGCGACATTCAATCTCCCCAAGACGCCGTCGACATGATTGAACGAACTGGCTGCGACGGCGTGATGGTCGCCCGCGGGGCCTTGCGCAAACCCTGGCTCTTCCGCCAGATTCAGGCCAAGCTGCGAGATGGAATCGACCTTGCCGAACCAACCCGCTTGGAGTGGCTCGACATCATCGAGCGCCACCTCGATCTGATTCTGGAACACCACGACGAGCGGGCAGCGATCCACCGCTTACGCAGCGGCATTAGCCGCTATGCCAAGGGGATGCACGGCGTTTGGAAACTCAAGGATGACGTCCGCGCCGCTACGTGCAGCGCCGATATCCGCCGGGCATTGCAGGTACACAGGGAAAGCCGCGTCGAAGTAATGGCCTGAATTTCCGAGGCCAGCCACTTTCAGGGCTGGCCCGTGGTGCTGGGTCTGGTTGTGGGCGGCGGCGTTGCCGCTTTGATCGCCCTGAGACGCTTCAAACGCCTTTAATCCACTCTGGGCGTGTCCACCAACATATTTCCTGCCATTTCTTGCCCTCCTTGCCCCCTGCTGTCGCAGGGCTTTCCGAGTCGGTGGTTCGTTCGAAACCGAGCCGTGTACTCGGAACCACCCGCATTCGCCGGGGACTGCAACAGGAGACAAGACGATGAATCATGAGACACACAAGACAGGAACTTCACGGCGTCTGACGCGATTGGGCATCCCGACCGCGCTAGCGATGCTTGTTCTGCCAACGGTGGCAGTAGCCGATGCGGTTCAATGGACCGAGGCCGAGGGGGGGAATGGGCATTGGTATTCAGTGATTGTTTCAGCTGACATGAACGACATGTTCTGCTGGACTGAGGCTCGCGATAACGCAATTCAGCGTGGCGGTCACCTTGGAACACTCACCAGTGCGACTGAGAATGCGTTCATTCAGGCTAATCTGCCGCCAGCAACTGCAGCCGACGGCAGTTATACCTGGGTGTGGATTGGCGCCTTTCAGGATGCCGATGACCAGGAGCCAGGAGAATTCACATGGGTCACTGGTGAGCCTTGGGATTGGACTTACTGGGGCGGGGGTGCCCCATCCAATGATGGCGGAGCCGAGGACTTCGCTCATACAGGCGGCGAAAGCTACGGGACATGGAATGACATATATGAATGTTGGACCGGCCACCATATGTATGCCTACATGATTGAATTCGAGGCCGATTGCAATGGCGACGGCATCGTCGACTACGGGCAGATTCTTGATGGCACATACGCCGACGATGACGGCAATGGTGTGCCGGATTGCTGTGATGCAGGGGAACCGTGTGATGGTGGGACCGCGCCCGAAGGCCATGGTTGGTCGATCGAGCCCGTGCAGTGGTCCCAAGCAGAGGGCGGCAATGGCCATTGGTATGCAACAATGTGCTTTACCGAGGACTGTGCGGAACCGTTACATTATGAGTTCTGGCCTCGCGAGCAATACGTCGAATCGGTCGGCGGACATCTCGTCACCCCGACCTCCGCAGCGGAGTACGCCTTCATGGCCCAGCATGGGCTCGGCGGACATTTCGGTGGGTATCAGGACATGGACGCGCCCGATTTCAGCGAGCCCAACGGTGGCTGGCGGTGGGTGACAGGCGAGCCCTTTGAATGGACCAACTGGGGTCCAGGAGAGCCCAACAACAGTGGTGGCACCGAGCACTTCGTCGGCTCATGCTGCGGTGGCGAGGCGGGCAACTGGAACGATGTATCGACACTGGCATGGCAAGCAGTCGTCGAATTCGAGGCTGACTGCAACGGCGACGGCATCGTCGACTACGGGCAGATTCTCGATGGCACATACGCCGACGATGACGGCAATGGTGTGCCGGATTGTTGTGATGCAGGGGAACCGTGTGATGCAGTCCAATGGATCGAGGCCGACGGGGGGAATGGGCATTGGTATTCATATCGCCTCGGCGATCTGAACAACGCCGCATGGACGGCACTGGCAGAAGCAGAGGGCGCGCACCTCGTCACCATCACGTCCGAGGCGGAGGGAGTATTCGTCGAGGCCGTCCATGATGCGGCAGCGCCCCAGAGTGCATACCACACCGGCGGATTCCAGGACACTAGTGCACCTGACTATGCCGAGCCCGACGGTGGATGGCGATGGGTGACCGGCGAACCTTGGCAGTACACCAACTGGGGCTACAGCGATGGCGCCGATCAGCCGGACAACCTGCCTGATGGGGGAGAAGGCGCCAACATCATGGGTATTCGATGGCAAGAGAACGGCATTTGGCTTGATATGTCCGAGACAACCGAGTGGGCTGCCATGTTTGAGTGGTCCGCCGACTGCAACGGCGACGGCATCATCGACTTCGGGCAGATTCTGGATGGCACATACGCCGATGATGATGGCAACGGCGTTCCCGACTGCTGCGAACTTCCGGGGGGCTGCGAGGACTGCAATGACAACGGTGTACTCGATAGTGAGGACCTTGTAAACGGTACCTCTCAGGACTGCAACGCCAACGACATTCCCGAC
The DNA here is from genome assembly GCA_018663565.1 of Phycisphaerae bacterium. GTDB lineage: Bacteria > Planctomycetota > Phycisphaerae > Phycisphaerales > SM1A02 > UBA12567. Next base: position 18,619 of record JABJQE010000221.1, on the reverse strand, counting down.
GAGTGCGATATCGCAGACGGCACATCGAGCGACTGCAATGCCAACAGCATTCCCGACGAGTGCGAATCACTTGCCGACTGCGATGGCGACGGCACATCAGATGTCTGTGAGATTCTCGGTGGCGCACTTGATGTGAATCCGGCCGATGGTGTGCCGGATGAGTGCCAGGGGTTGCCGGCAGGTGCGTGCTGCGTCAATGGCGCATGCATGATGGGGACCGCTGCGAACTGCTTCGCAGCAGAAGGGTCTTACGCCGGCGATGGCGTCTCTTGCGTTGATGCCAACTGTCCACCGGCCTGCCTGGGCGATTTGGTGCCCGATGGTGTTGTGGACATCAACGACGTGCTCGTGATCCTGAGTGAATTCGGTTCGGTCTGCCCCTGAGCGTCCGAACACCAATTGCACTACATCACGCGCCCCCGTCCATTATTGGGCGGGGGTGCGTTGCGTCCAGCCCTCCGCAAGTCGCCAGCATCGGTGGATCTTCTTATTGCGAAAATCATCGGGCACGGATCGGTTGCTGATTTCTTTGCACCCGAATCCACGTGGCACGGCGGCCTCTGCGAAATCAAATCGCCTGGCATTGGTAGAGAAGATGATCTCACCTCTTGGGGCGACGAATCGCGATGCCGCGTGCATGAGCTCGGGCAAATCTCGCGGGATGGCGAACGAGTCTGCTTGCATACGCTTTGAATTCGAGAATGTGGGCGGGTCGCAGATCACGATGTCATACCGATCGTCGACGCCGCTTGGGCCTTGTTCGAGCCAGGCTAGGCAATCACCGAGGATGCTGCGGTGTGATGAATCGAGTGAGTACTGGTTGAGTGCGAGGTTTCTCGCGTACCAATCAAGGTATGTGCGTGACATATCAATCGTCGTGGTCGCTGCCGCGCCGCCTGCCCGGGCGTGCACACTGAATGATCCGGTGTATGCAAACAGATTTAGTACACGCTTGCCGCGGCACCGCTCGCCAATGGCGCGGCGCATCGGTCGGTGATCGAGAAAGAGTCCGACATCGAGATAGTCTGAAAGGTTGATCTCAAACTTCAATCCGAATTCCTCGACGATCTTCGTGAGGCCCGTTGTGCCGAGTCGCTCATACTGTTCGCGGCCACCATCTTCGCTTCGTTGTCGTCCGCGATGTTTGATGTGCAGCCGGTCCTTGGAGATACCAAGTCCGCTGAGTATTTCGGATTCGGCATGCCGGCGGTAGGCGTCTCGTTCTTCGGGCGTGTCGTCCTTTGTTCGCTCAAACAACCACGCGACCGCGTCGCCATCGGTTGCTTGGTTGGTGGCATCTGCGTCGGCGTACCAGTCAACAATTGCTGGATAATCAGGGATATCCCGTTCATACAGGCGGAAACACGAGGTCCCGTGTCGCCGGGCCCACTTTGCGAGATGCCGCATTCGATTGGAGAGTCTGTTGGCAAGCATTGGTGTTTAGTATGACACCGCCGTGATAAACATTTTGGCCGCGCCGATCAGTAGGACGAGCGCGAGCAGGAGTCGAATGCTATCGCCCGGGAGTTTTTTCGCTCCGATCCCTGAACCGATGAGGCCGCCGGCGATGGCTGCGGCGGCGTAGTAGGGCAATGCGGAAGGTAGAGTCGGCCCGTCTGAAATGACGCCACCGAGCCCGGCCACCGAGTTCACCAACACAAAGACAACCGACACTGCAGCCGTGCGTTGCGGACTTGCCCAGTTTGCCAGCAGGAGCATCGGCGAGAGAAAGATTCCCCCGCCCGTGCCGGTCAGCCCCGCAAGCAGCCCGAGCACGCCGCCAGTGGACATCGCAATCGGAAGTGTGGGCATCCTAGGTGGCGCTGCGTTCACAGCAGCGGCTTGCGCTGTGGTGTTCCGCGACTTGTACACTCGCGCCGCGAGCACGATTGCCGCGTACACCAGCACGACACCAATGAGCGGTTTGAATACCAGCGGAGGAAGTTCCCATAGCCCGCCAATAAAGGCGAGCGGCACGGCGCACGCGGCGAATGGCCAGAATGTGCTCCACTTGAAGTGTCCGGCTTTCATGAAGCGATAGCTGCCAATGACACCCACAAAGATATTGAGCGTCAGCGCCACAGCCTTCATTTCTTCTTGTGGCATCACGGTCACGATGGCCATGGCCGCTAGATATCCCGAGGCGCCAGCGTGACCAACCGACGAATACAGGATGGCCAGAGCGAAAATGGCCGCTGTGAGCAGGATCACGGTGGTCATTTTGGCCATGATAGTGCTGATGAGTCCCGTGATCGCGTGCTGCTGTACCATCTCAAATCTGCCATGGATACGCCAAACACGCCATTTGAATGGACCGCCCACCCGCTTCGAGCCCATCCGGTCAAGGCGATTGTGGCCATCGGGTTGGTGTTGTTCTGCGGCGTGTTGGTGGGGGCAATTGTGGCTGACCCAGTGCTCAGTCCCTGGGCCGCTGGCGGCTCCATCCTCTTCCTGTTCATCACCCTCAATCGCTTCTTTTTGCCAAGCAAGTACCGCATGGATCAGCATGGCATTGCTGTGCGTTACCCACTGCGAACACGAGTGTTACGCTGGTCTGAGATAAAGCGATTTCGGCACGATCAGGAGGGCGGCTACGTTTCGCCTCGCCTGCGAGGCGGCGTGTTTGACACGGGTGGCATCAGCCTGCTCTTTGCCACCCACGCAGCAGAAATCATCTCGCGTATTGATGCTTCCATCGACTCGGCGGGCAGTGTATCTCGTTGTGCGACAGTTGGTTACGACAACGAGATCACGCAAACTGTTGGTGGGCAAGAAGATAAACTACCCGGCGGGTCGAAACCATGAGTTGGCAGGAAGAGTTCAAGAAGGCATTTGCCGTCGACAAGCCTGGCGAGGCCGAGCCGAGCAAGCATCTTGCTGAGATTGTGGAGAAGGTGGCGAAGGCAGTAGCACGCCGCCATATGACGACGCCAGCCTTGATGGCACTCGAGATGGGACGCCCCCTCAACTTCGTCGCAGCACAGGCAATCCACTTCTTTCGGCCGATTATTTCGGTCGTACTCGACACGCGAGATATCAAGGAGTTTGCCACTTTTCTTGAGCAGCGGGGCTCAGTCGAGTACCTTTGCCGCCGCTTGGAGCATTGGAGTCAAATTGGACCCGATGCAGAAGACACCGAAGGAGCCTCAGACGCCCAGTCCGCCCCCGCGGATGAAGGCGACGGACCATCCCAATGACCCAGATCGATCCTGAACAGATCAAGGTCATACTCGCCACAGACTGTGGCAGTACGACGACCAAAGCCATTCTTATTGAGTACGTTGATGGTGAGTACCGGCAGACGCAGCGTGGCGAAGCGCCGACAACTGTCGAGCGTCCCTTCGCCGACGTGACGATGGGCGTTGTCAATAGTGTGACCGAGATCGGCGAGCTTGCTGGCCGGCGTCTTGTTGGTGACGACGGGCGCATCATCTCTCCTGCAACCGATACCGAAGGCTGCGATATTTACATCTCGACATCGTCCGCAGGTGGTGGTTTGCAGATGATGGTCGCAGGCGTGATTGCTGAAATGACAGCTGCGAGTGCCAAGCGTGCGGCGCTTGGCGCCGGTTCCATTGTGATGGATGTCATCGCAGCGAACGATGGCCGTCGCCCGCACGATCAGATTCAACGCATTCGCGATCTTCGTCCGGACATGATTCTTATCTCCGGCGGAACAGATGGCGGGACGACTGATAAGGTTGTGCAGATTGCTGAACTCGTTGCGCCGGCCAAGCCTCAACCACGATTCGGCAGCGATTATGAAATGCCAATCATTTACGCGGGCAATAAAGAGGCGCGTGAGGCAATCTCTGACGTATTCGACGAAGGCGGCTTTGACCTGCAAATCGTTGACAATCTTCGCCCTGTGCTCGAACGCGAGAACCTCTCGCCTGCTCGAGATAAGATCCATGACATCTTTCTTGAGCACGTGATGGCGCAAGCCCCCGGCTATGACAAGTTGATGGGTTGGACCGGTGCCCCCATCATGCCAACCCCGGGTGCTGTGGGCGACATCCTGCAAACGGTTGCTCGCCTGCAAGGCATCAATGTTGTCGGCGTTGACATCGGCGGGGCAACCACAGACGTGTTCAGCGTCTTTAATGAGACGTTCAACCGAACAGTAAGTGCCAACCTTGGCATGTCGTACTCCATCTCGAATGTGTGTGCCGAAGCAACCATGCCAAATGTGCTGCGTTGGGTACCGTTCGATATGGATGAGCGAGAACTTCGCAACCACGTCAAGAACAAGATGATTCGCCCCACGACCATTCCTCAAACGAAGGAAGCGCTCATGTTCGAGCAGGCCGTGGCTCGAGAAGCATTGCGACTTGCGTATAAGCAACACAAAGAATTTGCGACCACACTCAAGGGCGTGCAGCAGCAACGCACCGTCGGTGACACCTTCAGTCAACAGACCGGTGGCATGACGATTGTTGACAATATGAAACTCGACTTGCTCGTTGCCTCAGGTGGCGTGCTCAGTCACGCACCTCGCATGCACCAGACAGCCATGTTGTTGATTGATGCGTTTGAGCCTGAGGGTGTCACGGCGCTCGCGAAAGACTCGATCTTCATGATGCCACACCTTGGGGTGCTCGCAAGTGTTCACCCGAAGGCTGCAGAGCAGGTCTTTGATCGTGATTGTCTTGTGTATCTCGGCACATGCGTGTGCGCCAAGGGAACGCCCAAGCCTAGCAAGCCCTGCTTCAAGTATCAGCTCAGTGGTGACTGCAACGAATCAGGCGAAATCGCTGGTGGCGATCTCAAGTTGATTGAGATGGCCCCGGACGCCCGGGCCACGATTGTCATCACGCCAGCTCGCGGAATTGACCTTGGCGAAGGACCTGGCAAGAAGATTGAAAAAGAGGTACGCGGCGGCACAGTGGGGCTCATCCTGGACGGCCGCGGCCGACCGTTGGCCCTTCCCGAAGAACGCGCGGCCTGCCAGAAGACCGTACAGGGCTGGCTCGATGCGCTCGATGTGTATGCTGAAGAGAAGGAGCCGGCCGCCGTCTGATCGGCGCGGACACACTGATGGCCAAGGCCTATACACCTGGACTGCTCGTTACCCAGCACAAGAAGCATCGATGCATGCGGCGATTGCCAATTGCAGGCGAAGTGAAAGTCGCCAAGGGCGATCATGTCACAGCCGATGATGTCGTTGCTGAAACAGCATTGCCCGGCGACGTGAATCCGATCAATCTCTCGAACCAACTGTCACTTCCGCCCAAGGACGTCATTGGATGCATGCTGAAGAAGGAAGGCGATCCGATCGCTAAGGATGAGCCGATCGCTCAGACCAAGGGCATCTTCGGCATGATGAAGAACACGATCAAGAGCCGGTTCGAGGGCACGGTAGAAACCGTCTCGCCGGTTACGGGACAGGTCATTATTCGTGGCGCACCATTGCCGGTGCAAGTGCGTGCCTATATGGGCGGCACCGTTGTGTCGGTCCGCGAGCACGAAGGCTGCGAGATTGAAGCTGACGTGGCGTATGTGCAAGGTATCTTCGGTGTTGGTGGTGAGACGCACGGCAAGATTGTTCTTGCGTGTGATTCGCACGAGCAGGAACTCACTCCAGATCGCATTACAGAAGATATGCAGGGCATGGTCATTATTGGCGGCGCTCGCATGACCGTGGCCGCCATCAAGCGAGCTCAGAGTGTTGGCGCCGCTGCCATTATCTCGGGCGGAATTGATGATCAAGATCTCAAGCAACTTCTCGGATACGACCTTGGTGTTGCGATTACAGGCCGCGAAAATCTTGGTATCACAGTGATTGTGACCGAAGGATTCGGCGAGATCGCGATGGCAGAGCGAACCTTCAAGATGTTGCGTGGCCATGATGGACATGAAACTTCGGTCAATGGCGCCACGCAAATTCGCGCTGGCGTGATGCGACCAGAGATCATCATCCCACTCGCATCTGTTCCGACTGACCAAGCCGATCATAGGTTTGAAGAGGGCCAGCTTGAAATCGGTCGAACGCTCCGGGTTATTCGTGACCCATGGTTTGGAATGATCGGCGAAGTGACTGGACTGCCCACCGAGCCCCATGTGCTCGGATCAGGATCGAAAGCACGCGTGCTAGAGGTGAAGTTCCCCTCTGGCGAGACGGCCATTGTGCCTCGCGCAAATGTGGAACTCATCGAGGAGTGAGCGGCATGAGATACGCCGTAGGCCTCTTGCTTGCACTTGCTGTGGCATGGACGAATTCGTCTCGTGCTGCAACGATCTCGCTTGCGCCGCCGACTGATGTGACGTCCGAGGATGTGCCCAATGATATCGGTACCCAGGTACTGGTTGAGTGGACGGCTTCCGTGGATGATCACGATGTGCCCGAGGGCGAGCCCCGAGCACTGCTCGGATATTCCATCTACCGGAAGGTGGCCCAGACCGGAGACGGTCTTGAGAGCATTGGCGAAGCCGCGACGAATGCGTCGGAAATCGGGTTCCCTGCGAACTTTGATTTTCAGGATGTCGAGCCAATCGGCTCGGTTTCATACGGCCGCACTCAGTTTGTAGATGAGAATGTTGAGGCAGGAACAACCTACCAATATGCGGTGGCTGCGACGGGACTTCCCGATGCATTCTCTCCACTAGCACTGGCCACTGAGCTTGTGACACCTGAAATGGAGTATTTCAATATCGGCAAGCTGTGGTTCTTGATCATCATGCTGACTATCAGTCTGGTGATCATTGCCTTTGTCTGGTACGCCAAGCGAGGCGGCGAAATCAAGGTGCGACCCATTGCCGGTTTGGAAGCAGTGACCGAGGCAGTCGGTCGTGCTACCGAAATGGGGAAGCCTGTGTTGTTTGTGCCGGGCATTCTTGACATCAACGACATCCAAACTGTCGCAGGCATCACGGTGCTTGCCAATGTGGCCAAGACCGCCGCACAGTACGACGCGCAGCTCAAGGTGCCAACGGCTCGCTCGCTTGTGATGACCACGGCCCGCGAAACAGTTGAGGCTGCGTATCTCGGCGAAGGTCGGCCCGACGCCTACAACGAGGACAATATCTATTACCTCACAGATGAACAGTTCGGCTACACGGCCGGCGTTCAGGGCGTGATGGTTCGAGAAGAACCCGCAGCATGTTTCTACATGGGTGCCTTCTATGCTGAATCGCTGATTCTCGCGGAGACGGCCAACTCGATTGGAGCAATTCAAATTGCGGGTACAGCCATGCCCTCGCAGTTGCCGTTCTTTGTCGCGGCCTGTGACTACACGCTGATCGGCGAAGAGTTCTTCGCCGCGTCGGCCTACCTCTCACATGACCCCGAGCAACTCGGGTCGCTAAAGGGACAGGATGTTGGCAAGATTATTGCAGCGGCGCTTCTTGTCGTTGGATGTGTACTTGCAACGCTCGCTGTGACGACCAATTGGCGCGGTGCGAAGATCGCTCAGATTTACATCTCCGACAACATTCTTGGCGATGAGGGTTTGGTTCCCAACGCTGACAAGGTTGCTGAGATTGATGCCGAACTTGAAACACAGGCCCAGCAGCCTCACGGCGGCGGAGGTGATTCGTGATTGCCAAGCGGACCATTCCACTCTTCATCGCCGCGCTCATCGGCATCTTGATGATCGCAACCTACTTCATTCCTTACACGGAGCAGTGGGGAGCCGAGGCGATGGAAATGTTCATCGTGCTTGCAGCAGCCTCGATGGTGCTCGGCGCAGGCAACTTGCTGTTGATGAACTTCTCTAAGATTTCCAATCGGCAACCCGGCTGGGGCTTTGCGGGCATCACGCTAGCAGCCTTCTTCATAACGCTCATCATTGGTTTCTTCAAGATCGGCGCTATGCCGACGATGACATCGCCAGGTAATGCTTGGACCGCGCCGGTCGTGCAAGAGGGTTCGCCCTTCTGGTGGATCTATAAATTCGGACTCGTGCCACTGACTGCGACGATGTTCGCGATGCTGGCTTTCTATATCGCCTCAGCGGCGTTTCGGGCCTTCCGAGCGAAGAATCTCGAGGCGACCCTACTGCTTGGCACCGCCTTTATTGTGCTGCTTGGGCAGGTCTATGCAGGCGTGTGGATGACGAGCTTCTTGCCGACAGTCGAGTCGTACGTGGCGGGCTTCCCGGAAGCGAGCCGCGAGTTTGTCCTTGCCGTTGGCATGCAAATCAAGACTGGCGTGCCGCTCTCTGACATTATGGTCAACGGTGTCGCCTACGCAAACATGACGGCTGATCATCATGCCCTTGCACTCGAAACGAGCAATTATATTGGTGGCTGGTGGTATCAATTGCTCAATGGCTTGCGTCTTGAGAACCTCACACAGGTCATTCTTGACGTGCCTCAAAAGGCCGGCAACCGAGCCATTATGATTGGCATCGCGCTTGGCATCGTGTCCACTTCACTCAAGGTCATCCTCGGTGTTGACCGTTCATACCTCGGATCGGCGGACTGACCCATGTTGAACTTTCTCCGCAATCTCGATCGTCGTTTGATCTTTCTCATCATGGGTCTCGCTGTGGCGATTCCGATTCTGCTCAGATTCCAGCCTCCATCTGAGGTGACGATGATGGACCAGAACGTCTTCAACGCTGTTGAAGATCTCCCTGATGGTTCACGGGTACTCTTGTCCTTTGATTTCGACCCTGGTTCGCAGGGCGAGTTGCTTCCAATGGCCATGTCGTTTACGCGGCATCTTGCCGAGAAGAAGCACAAGATCTACTTCATGTGTTTGTGGCCACTTGGCGAACCCTTCATTGAAGACGCCATGAAGCTGCTGCAAGAGGAGTATCCGCACCTCAAGTACGGCACCGACTACATGTCATTTGGTTATAAGCCAGGTGGCGAAGCTGTTATCAAGAACATCGTGGTCGACTGGAAGAACCTGTTCATCACGGATTCGCGAAAGCAAGATCTTGATGAGGTGCCGATGACGGCCAAACTCAAGTCTGCCAAGTCGATGGATCTTCTGATCAGCATCAGCGCCGGTGACCCTGGCACAAAGCAGTGGATTCAATACGCGGCCACGCCGGCCGACCTGCCGATGGTGGCAGGATGCACTGGCGTGCAAGCGCCGTTGTTCTATCCCTACATTCCTGACCCACTTGGTGGACTGCTTGCAGCCATTAAGGGCGCCGCTGGATATGAGAAGATCATGGCTGAGGCCTATCCAGCACTTGCTACGCCTGAGTTCATTAAGGCTCGGTTCTCGTCGACCGCAGCGCAGCAACGCATGGGGCCACAGTTCGTGGCGCACTTGTTGATGGTCGTCCTTATTCTGCTGGGCAACATCGTCTTCTTTATTGATCGCAGTCGAGGCAACGCCTGATGACCCAACATGACACAACACACGTTCCTGGAACCAGCGGCGGCGGCTTGATTGGCTGGATTGTTGGCCTTGCGATTATTGCCGCTGGCATGGTCGTGGCTGGGTTCACGCTTGATGCAGGTCAGGTGTGGGTGGTGCCTGAAACGCACTCCTATGTCGCAACGACTGGAACCGCAGCTGAGCCAGCGGACTGGGTGACTTCATCAAGCGACGCTGGCCAAGCTGCTGAGGCTGCGGGAACCGTTGTCGCCACGTCATCGTGGGAAACGGTGACGGAACTGCCTGCTGGGAGTACGGACCGTCCCGCGGGGGCCGTGCTGTCATGGAACCGTACCATTGGCATATGGCTCTCAGCCATCCTGACCTTATGCATCATGAGCTTCTTGATTGGTGACAATCCGTTCTACAAGACTGCTGAGGCGCTCGTTGTCGGCGCATCAGCTGGCTACTGGATGGTGTACTCGTTCTACACGGGCATTGTTGACAAGTTATTCGTCAACCTCTGGCCCTCTATGGTCCGAGGATGGACCACTCCTGGTCTCGCAGATGACTATCAGTGGCAGTGGATTTATATTATTCCGCTGATTCTCTCGGTGATGTTGGTCTGCCGTTTACTCCCCAGTGGCGGGTGGATCGCTCGTTGGCCGTTGGCATTCATTATTGGTGCGACGGCCGGATTCCGACTCCTAGCTCACCTTGAATCGGATTTCCTGTTGCAGATCAAGGCCACAATCACATCGCTCTGGGCTGTGAATGGCGATGGCGACTTCCAATTCTGGACGTCCACAGGTGCAGTCGTGATTCTGCTTGGCGTCCTGGCATGTCTTGTCTACTTCTTCTTCTCAATGGAGCACAAAGGTGTCGTTGGGAAGACGGCCCGCGGTGGCATTTTGGTCCTGATGGTGACCTTCGGCGCAGCTTTCGGCCTGACGGTCATGGGCCGAATTACGCTGCTGACCGAGCGCTTTGACTTTCTGTTTAAGGAATGGTTGCATCTTCTCTGATGGTGAGGCCATCTGAGAAGACGCAACAGGCCCCACGCCGAGGGCTTACGGCACGGATGTGGGCTTGAGCAAGGCGAGCAGGAGTTGAGAACGGCGGGCCTCTGCGCGACCGATCAGGCGACTAGATACCGCGGCCTGCCCGCCGCTCTGTCCACTCCACCTCTATGGGCCTGATGAACCACGGATATTGACAAAAATACGACTCTCACCTATCCTACGTGGCTCGCGTGAGGGCCTCGGAAGGGTTCTCCTTCACGCAGAGTTAGCCCTCGAGGAGACGTTGTCATGCTTCCAAAACTCAGGACATCCCCGGCTCGCAAGCGTAAGCGACGCAGCCACCACGCCCTGACCAAGATGAACCTGGTCGAGTGCCCGTCCTGTGGCGCCACGAAGCACCCACATACTGCCTGCACCGACTGCGGCTATGTGCGTCCCGGGCTCACGTTGAAGACCTCGGGTACAGTTTGACTTCATGAGACTTGGTCTAGATGTCATGGGCGGAGATCTTGCGCCTGCTCCCATTCTTGAGGGCGGGCTTGCGGCGGTGTCTTCATTTGACGAGGGCGACCGCCTCGTCCTGTTTGGCGATGAAGCCATCATTGCTGAAAGTGTACGATCCTCGGGCGTTGATGAGCAGTTCATCGAGATCGTTCCAACCTCAGACGAGATTGGAATGAGCGAGCCGCCAGTCGAAGCGGCTCGATCAAAGAACGAATCAGCCATTGTGCAAATGGCGAAGATGGCTGGCCCCAAGGCCGGCGATGTTCATTTGGACATGGCCATTTCGGCTGGCAATACCGGCGCCTTTGTGGCGGCGGCTCAAATGCATATGCGTCGCTTACCGGGCGTAGCGCGTCCAGGAATTGCAGCTGTTGTGCCAACATTCGGCGGACCTGTGACGTTCATTGATGTTGGTGCCAATATTGACCCCAAGCCACATCACTTGCATCAGTACGGCGTGATGGGCACCGTCTACGCACGTCGCGTGTTGGGTATCGAAAACCCTCGAGTTGGACTGATGAACGTGGGCAGCGAAGAGCAGAAGGGTACTGACGACATGAAGAGGGCCCGCGAGGCACTCCGCGATGACCCGACAGTCGACTTTGTCGGCTATGTCGAAGGTCGAGGGGTATTTGACGGGCACTGCGATGTCGTTGTGTCAGATGGTGTTACAGGTAATGTGACCATCAAGCTGACCGAAGGCCTCAGTAGCGGAATCTTCCGTCGATTGAAGCAGGAACTTGGTCGCGTTGATCCATCACTCTCCAAGCAATTTGCACCAATTGTCGAGACGCTCTACGCCGAGTATGACTATCACGAATACGGTGGCGCGCCGCTCATGGGTGTCAATGGCGGGTGTTTGATCTGCCATGGTTCGAGCAAGGCCCGCACGATTACAAATGCGCTCGCCGCGGCGAGGCGATTTGTTGACCTTGGCGTCAATGCACGCATTGTCGAGATTCTCGCAAATCAGCAGGTCGAAGCCTGATGCCAACACATGTTCCCTGCGGTGTTCGAATAGCAGGGTCTGGTTCGGCAGTGCCCGACAAGCGGCTCACCAATGAGGATCTGTCCAAGATGATGGACACATCGGATGAGTGGATCCGCCAGCGAACAGGAATATCAGAGCGTCGGATTGTCGATCCCGAGAAGGGTGAGGGGCAATTATCTCTTGCCACGGCCGCGATGAAAAACGCGCTTGACAATGCTGGCATGGTCGGCAGCGATCTTGATCTCATTATCAACGCCTCCGTGACCTCCGAGATGACATGTCCATCGAATGCGTGTCGCATTTCCGCTGCGCTTGATGCGGCCCCGGCGGGCGCCTTCGACGTACTCGCCGCGTGTTCAGGGTTTGTGTACGCAATCAATATTGCGGATTCACTCATACGATCTGGCCGGTTCAAGTCCATTGGCGTCATTGGATGTGACGCGATGAGTACTGCTGTTGACTATGACGACCGTTCGGTCGCGATTTTGTTCGGTGATGCAGCTGGAGCGGTTGTGCTGGCCCGTGACGAAGACCCCGGCCGAGGGTGCATTCACCAAGTGATGGAGGCGGATGGCCGAACATGGCCGTCGCTCTATATTCCGCGGAAGACGGAGGATATCCCGGCGAATGCCTCACCACGTGACGCCCGGCTTGGCACGCTTCGTATGGATGGACGCGAGGTGTATAAGTTCGCCGTTACGCAGTTCAAGAATGTCATCAAGGAGTCGCTTGATGCAACTGGGCTCACTGTTGACGATGTCGCGCAGTTTGTCTGCCATCAATCCAATATTCGCATTATCGAGTCCGCCAAAGAGAAACTTGGGCTGCCAGACGACAAGGTCTACATCAATATTGATAAGTTCGGGAATAGCTCCGCGGGATCTGTTGGCCTGTGCTTTGATCAATTGTGGCAAGCCGGCAAAATCAAAGAAGGCGACATTGTCGTTCTTGTGGCATTCGGCGGCGGCATGACCTGGTCCAGTAGCGTCTGGAAAGTCTAGTGGCGTACCGTTTGCTGCGATGAGATCGCATCTTGAATGGAGCATTGCTGCACTGGAGTACAATCCCACTATGAATACGATAAACGCGACAACTGTATGCCCGGGCCAGGGTGCTCAGGCTGTAGGGATGGGCCGAGCGTGGAGTGAGGCGAGTACTGCGGCGCAGGCAATCTTCGCCCGTGCCGATGAAACGCTTGGCGATACGCTCGGCGCGCCCCTGAGCACCTTGTGCTTTGAAGGGCCAGCCGACCTGTTGAACCGAACGAACATAAGTCAGCCTGCCATCTACACATGCTCAGTGGCATGTTGGCACGGTTTGTATGGAGCCGATGCAGCGCCAGCCGTTGCGGCTGGGCTTTCACTCGGCGAGTACACGGCGCTCCATCTTGCAGGATGTTTCTCGTTTGAGGATGGTCTCCGATTGGTTTCCGAGCGGGGCCGGCTGATGCAAGAAGCTGCTGATGCAGCGAATGGCAGCATGGTGGCGGTAATGGGGGCGAGCGAAGATGAAGCCTCAACATTTTGTGAAGCGTTGTCGTCGGATGGGGGCGTGTTGGTGCCAGCAAATCTCAACGCGCCTGGTCAGATCGTCTTGAGCGGCGACTCCGATCTGTGCGAACGGGCCGTCGAGGCCTGCGGCGAAAAGGGCTGGAGGGCCACGCCTCTTACGGTCGCAGGAGCTTTTCATAGCGCCCACATGCAGCCTGCCGCTGATCACATGGCGGCGGTGCTCGCCGCAATCGATATGGCCGCCCCCACCGGGGTTGTATGGTCTAATGTGACCGCTGAGGCCTATGACGGGAGTGACCTAGACGCTATCCGATCAACGCTCGTCTCCCAGATAACCAGTCCAGTTCGTTGGTCAGGGCAGATGGCAAATATGATCGCTGCGGGCTACGATCACTGGATTGAAATGGCACCGGGCAAGGTGCTTCGAGGACTTATGCGACGGATCGATCGATCCGCAAAGGTGCAGAATTATGATCAACCTGACTCGTCTGTTTCGGCCTAGTTGCACGCTCGCACTATTTGCCGGTGTTTTGGTGTCCATGATCGGATGCTCCGATCCACCGCCACCGCCGCCGAAGAAAGCCAAGAAGACTCCGGTAGTCCAAGGTCCGCCGCCGGCGATGTCAATTGATGATTTGATTGCCGAAAATGGCATTGATGACCGCGTATGGATGGATGAGCTGCAAGCGCCACCAACCAACGCGCAGCGGCTTGGGCTGCTGCAATTCTTCGATGGATTTCTGACCGGTCGGGCTGATCTCTTGAAGCCATTCTTTGGTCCAATAGAACGAGAAGAACTTGCGAAACTCGAGGCCTCTGGCGATTTGGCGCAACTTGCAGCCGACATCGAGGGCGTTGAGATTCGTCTTGGCGTGACCAATGAAGGGCGTCCTGCAGTCTTGGGCTTGTACGAATTCGCCGATCGAGTTGAGGGCCAAATGTGGGAAATTGCAGATGGCCCCGGGCCGGCCGGAATGGGCAGCGGCCAGTACATCCTTGTTGCGGCGTACGCGCCACCCGGGCTGAGCGATTGGCTTGGCCGCGATGCATTTATTGACTGGTATGCAGCGGTCCAGACTGAGCAAGCCATGCTGAACAAGGCCGATCTGGGCATGGAGGCCGCGCGGGCCAAGGCTTCGGATGCGAGTGAGAATCCCGCAGAGGCCCCAAGCGGTAGCTCGGGTGGTGGCGGTCCAGGCGGTCCTGGTATGCGCTAGCCTCATGATGCCCAAGATGCGTCTCGTGTGGTGAAGAGATGAACGTCCTGGACGAGGCTCGGTACCATACGCCGCTGCCATAGGCTCCGCACGTCGCGGTGAATTGCCGTGGTAACAAGAGGATCGCCCGCATGACAGCTGCTCCTGATTCAGATCAGATCCAACGCATTGCCCTGGTGACCGGCGCGAGCCGAGGCCTTGGCAAGGCTATCGCAACACAGCTTGCCGCAGATGGTCACCACGTGGTGCTTGTGGCTCGGTCTGCTGACGCGATCGAGGCAGTGGCGGCAGACATCACGTCAAGTGGCGGGTCTGTCGCGTGTCATCCATGCGACCTCAGTGATGATGCCGCCGTTGACGCGCTGCTGGAAGGTGTTGTGGAGAGTTGCGGCCGACTGGACATTCTGGTGAATAATGCTGGCATCACGCGAGACGGACTCATCCTCCGTATGAGCGATGAGGACTTTGATGCCGTCATTACGACAAATCTTCGTGCTGCGTTTCGGCTGTGCCGCGCTGCGGCACGCCCCATGATGCGTGGACGCTGGGGCCGAATGATCAATATTGGATCCGTCGTGGGCGTGATGGGCAATCCTGGGCAAGCGAATTATGCCGCCGCGAAGGCTGGCCTGATTGGCATGACCAAGAGCATCGGCAAGGAACTTGGGGGCAAGGGCATTACGGCCAACGTGGTGGCCCCTGGCTTCATCGGGACCGATATGACTGACGCATTGCCCGAGCAGCTCGTCAAGGAGGCCGTCGCAAAGCTGCCGCTGAAACGGCTCGGCTTGCCCGAAGAGATCGCCAACGCAGTGTCCTTTTTGGCCTCTGAGAAGGCCGCTTATATTACCGGTCATGTTCTTGCCGTCGACGGCGGCTTGTTGAGTTGACAATCGTGCCCGAGGAGGCACTTATCAGTACAATCCCCACCAGCTAAGAGCAGGGACTGGTCCCTGCCTACAGGAGAATTTCTCGTGACGGAAGCACAGGTAGAAACCAAGGTCATCGAGATCGTGGCAGAGCAAATGGGCGTGGACAAGGGCGAGGTCAGTCGTGACACGAGCTTTGCCAATGACCTCAATGCAGATAGTCTTGACACAGTCGAGTTGGTCATGGAATTCGAAGACGAATTCGACACGTCCATCCCAGACGACAAGGCTGAGCAGATTCAGACCGTCGGAAACGCCATTGATTATATTCTCGAGGCGTCCAAGGGCTGAGCCAGTTGGGACGTTTCTTGTACGTGGGAAAACCGCATGTCAGGTGAGCAGAAACGCGTCGTCATTACGGGGCTTGGTGCTGTAACCGATCTTGGCGTTGGCGCTGAGGCGTTGTGGCATGGCTTGTGCGAAGGTCGGTCTGGCATCGGCACAATCACGGCCTTTGAGCAGGGCGATGAGTGGTTCACGACTATCGCCGGCGAAGCATCTGATTTCGACCCGACGGACTTTATGTCTGTGCCAGATGTCCGTAAGGCTGACCGTGCCTGCCAGCTTGGTATGGCAGCGGCAGTTGAAGCGGCGAAGGACAGCGGCATGGACTTTGAGTCTGGCGATCCATATCGCCGTGGCGTTGCCATTGGCTCTGGAATCGGTGGCATTCTGACTATTGAGTCGCAATACGCCAAGTTGCTTGACAAGGGACCGCGGCGGCTCAGTCCGTTCGTCGTACCAAAGCTCATGGTAAATGCCACCGCTGGGCAAGTGTCAATCCGCTTGGATTTGCGTGGGCCGAATACTGCTGTGGCAACGGCGTGCGCGACTGGTGGACACGCCATCGCGGATGCCTGCATGATGATTCAACGTGGCATGTCCGATGTTATGCTCGCCGGTGGCTGCGAAGCCGCCGTGTCATCGTTATGCATCGCGGCCTTTGGCGCTATGAAGGCGCTTTCGACGCAAAATGATGCCCCAACTGTGGCATCGCGTCCATTTGATCGTGACCGTGACGGGTTCGTGCTCGCCGAAGGCGCTGCTGTTGTCGTGCTGGAATCACTGGAGCACGCGAAAGCTCGTGGGGCCAAGATTTACGCTGAACTCGTTGGATTCGGTATCACTGGCGATGCGCACCACATTGCGGCGCCAGATCCAAACGGTACCGGCGCTGGCAAGGCGCTGGAGTTTGCCGTGAAGTCGGCTGGATTGAACACGACTGATATTGGATACATCAACGCGCATGGTACCTCCACACCACTAGGCGACTCGGCCGAGGTGGCAGCGGTGAAACGTGTCTTTGGGCAGCACGCATACGACCTCGCTATTTCATCCACGAAGTCGATGACGGGTCACGCGCTCGGCGCCGCTGGCGGTATCGAATCAGTGGCGTGCATTTACGCGTTGCATCATGGCGTGCTGCCGCCGACAATAAATCTTGAGAATCCAGGCGATGGAATGGACCTCGACTTCGTGCCACACGAAGCACGCGAAACTCAGGTTGAGTATGCGATCAACAATACCTTTGGGTTTGGCGGTCACAACGTGTCGCTTGTGCTGAAGCGTTGGAGCGAATAGCCACAGGCTGCCGTCTCGTATTCTCTGTCGCTCACGCCCGCCAACTTAGAACGGCAAACTCAATCCCGTGTACACCAGCACACTGTCACGTCCTGGATTGTTCTGATACAGGCTGGCGTTTGAGATGTGATGCCATCGAACGCCGACAAGCCAGCGGCAGTCTTGGCCCACATCGAAGGTGACGCCGAGCCCGGCTTGCGGCGTGAAGTTGAACTGTGATCCACCCGAAGGCACATTGTGATTCGTGCCGAGTAGCCCGCACCCAAAGTCGCCGTAGATGGACCACGTCTCGCCCTTGATGAGGTGCCATTGGAACATCAAATCGACCCCTACACCAAAGGCATTCTCACCTTCTTGTGAGAATCCCCATAGGTTGAGTGCCGGAGCGAAGGCGAAGTCGTCAACGAGGAACCATTGAATTCCAACACCAAGACCGTATTCGGTATTGGACGTATTGCCCGTGTCAATACCGAGCCCGCCAGTGATGGTCCAGCGGGTAGATCCCTCAGCGCCAAATGTTGGCAGCGATGGGGTTTCATCCGTGTCGTCCTGCAGTTGAAGCGTGCGGGCCGAGAGATCGAGCGATGGGACATCGTTCCAAGGCGCCAACTCGAAGGTGTCAGCAAGTTGTAGTGGAGTTTCGGCTCTGTTCTCGTACGACGTGATTGAAGCAAGCGCTGATCGGATGCTCGTCACGGGCGGCGGCGCAGGCAAGGCTGGTGTCGAACCGAGGCACGAAATAACTAGTGTGGTCAGCATCTTTGTGGGCTCCCATTTCAACTGTGCTCAGGTCGAAGCGTACCCGGAATTGGCCACAAATGTGTCCTCGGCAAGCTTCGCCACGTTTTGCATCGCCCGGCTCGTACGCCTTGCGAAGGCGAGCAGTTGCAGCAAATCCCTGGGCCGGCCTGCAAGGTTTCTGGCAGCAACAAATGGCCGGAGACCACCCTGCGGTGTAAACCACGCGTCGCAGCCGGCTGGCAGATGGTGGTCAACGCCGTCGCTCACTCCCCGAATAATGGCCCATGATCGCCCCGCCCGCTCAGCGGCCACCGCAAATGCATGTGACTCCATGTCCACAACATGAGCCCCGGTGCGTTCTGCGAGGTGAATTTTATCTTCAGGTGTCGCCACAATCTCATCTGCCCCCGTTACACGCAGTCCCGTTCGGATGATCGGACTGTGTAGGATCGCCTGGCTGGTGTAGACCTCGGAAATGAGATGGGCGGTGCCAGCTTCGAGGTCGCGCCGCAGTGCGCCGGCGACGCCAGCAAGGAGTACTGGTCCAGTTTGCGGGCCAGTTGCAAGAGCACGTTCAATTGCTTCGCCCCCGATGCCAGTCGTGATGAGCGTCCATCCATATTGGCGAGCAAGCCGGCTGAATTTCGCCGCCTCCATTTTCATCGGGCACAGGATGGTCAGTGTTGGATTTGTCATGGACGGGTACCTATTTGAGTTGGTGTGATCCGCTATCATCCCCCGACTTGACCCCATCGTCTAGTCAGGTCTAGGACATCAGGTTTTCATCCTGGGAACAGGGGTTCGAATCCCCTTGGGGTCGTGTGTCGCGGGCAGTTTCTCCCGCGT
>JABJQE010000220.1 GCA_018663565.1 Phycisphaerae bacterium | reverse complement strand
GCCATGGCTCGGCTTGGCGGGCAGCCTGATTCAGCGACAAATCAGTTCTTCATCAACGTGCGAAACAATCCAAATCTAAGCCGTCAGCAGCGTGACGGTGCCGGTTACGCAGTTTTTGGCAAAGTCGTGTGGGGCATGGATGTGCTTGATGCGATCAAGAGCGTGAAGACGGGGCACGCGCACGGTCCAAATGATAGCCACTACGACGATGTGCCTGTTGATGATGTTGTGATTGAATCTGTAACACTGTTGACTCCTGTTCAGGCTGAAGCCAAAGCAGAAGGCAGCACAGGAAGCGAAATGGCCTGGCGGGCCGCGCAGCAGAAAGCCATGGCGGCTGTTGCTGAACAAAACAAGAAATTGGAGAAGCTATCGATGAGCGTGGATGAATGCCTGAAACATACTGCTGAACTTCCTGGCGCCGAGGTCGGTGACAAGTCATCAGCCTCAAGCGGTTCCGGACTTGCGTGGTTCGACCTTGAAGAAGGTACTGGAGCTGCTCCGGCCTCTGCTGCGACGACCGTTCGCGTGCATTACACGGGATACCTCACTGATGGCACTAAGTTTGACAGCAGTGTCGACCGTGGTGAGCCAATTGACTTTCCACTCAATGGCGTCATTGCGGGTTGGACCGAAGGCGTCGGTTCCATGAAGGTCGGCGGCAAGCGAAAGCTCATCATTCCTGCTGATCTTGGGTATGGCTCCCGCGGAACCCCAGGCGGCCCGATCCCACCAAACGCCACCTTGGTGTTCGACGTGGAGTTGCTTGAGCTTCCCTGAGGCCCCTGAGAGATTTTAATTCGTGACAACTCCCTCGCCATAGGCGGGGGAGTTGTCGCGTTGTCCCTCAGTGTAAAACCACCAATCTGGTTTTTTGTGGCACGGAGGGCTAGTTGGGGGCATAGTTGGGATGGATCATCGGCCCTGAGGGGTCTCTGTGGCGTAGAAGCCGCTATCGTCCGATATACCTGAAAGCCACGGCCTTGAGATGCGTTCTCATTGAGAAGGACACGACACCACTTTCATATGCAGGCAACACCAACCTTTCTTGACGAACCAGTTCTTGTACTCAACCGCGGTTACGCGGCTACACGTGTCGTACCGGTTCGCCAAGCCTTCGTGTTGTTGTTTCGAGATGTGGCTGAAGTGATTTCCGTCATCGATGGCCGGTGGGAGCAATTTAATCTTTCATCATGGCTTGAGGTCGCTGACCTGCAGCGACGCTACGAAACTGGCGACCACGAGTGGGTTCGCACGGCTTCGTCATATGTGGCTGTGCCCCGCATTATTCGCGTGCATCGATGTATCCGAACACCCGACCACCACGTACGACTGAACCGCCGCAACTTGTATGCCCGCGATGGAAACAAGTGTCAGTATTGCGGGCAGCGGTTCCCAACGTCTGAACTCTCGATTGATCATGTGATGCCCCAATCACGCGGCGGCGAAAACAGTTGGGCCAATCTTGTGTGCGCGTGTGTGCGGTGCAATACCCGGAAGGGAAACAAGACGCCCCGGGAAGCACGCATGGACCTGATCCGAACACCACGCCAACCGAGGAAATGCCCGGATCGCTCGATCCGACTTCGGCGGCGCCATTATGAAGCATGGAAGGTCTTTCTGAATGAAGCCTATTGGACTGTCGAACTGCGCGATTGAAATCATCTTTCGGTTGATGATGGCGGGGCTGTATGAGCCCGAACCAACTCCGGCCTGTTGGGGTGGCTCACAACGTGATCTGTATCGCCGCCAATACGACCCTTCTCGGGGTGTTCGAGGCCGAAAGAGCAGCCGCGGGCGTCACTGACAGTCAGCATTCGAGTTTTGCGAGCGCTGTGTCAATTGGCATGAGCATATGAAGCTCAAGTGGATCCGGCACATCGTCAAGCGCAATGGCATTATCAATTCTGAATGGTCCAACGGCCGTTCGCCGAATTGATCGGCAGCATCCGCCAGTCCCGAGTGCTTCGCCAAGATCCCGGGCGAGCGAACGAACATAGAAGCCCTTGCCGCTTGTAATTGCAACGGTGGCAACGGGCCACTCATAGGACAAAAGTTCGATGTTGTGCACCTGAATGGGCCGCGCGGGAAGGTTGACGGGTTTGTCTTGTCGCGCCAGCGCGTAGGCGCGTCGCCCACCAACCTTGATCGCGCTAAAGGCGGGAGGCCGCTGCATGATGTCGCCTACAAATTGTTCGAGAGCCTCGGCCACTGCACCCTGCGTGGGAGGGACATCGACCTGCACGATTACGGGTTCACCCTCAAGATCATCGGTTGCCGTGCGAATCGACAGGTCAATCTCGGTTTCATAGCCCTTGTCGGTGGCCACAATCCGCTCAAGCAGTTTGGTCGCCTTACCAAGTCCCAAGACAAGTACGCCGCTGGCAAGTGGGTCCAGTGTTCCAGCGTGTCCTGTTTTGATTCGGCCGGCTCGGTGTCGTACGCGAGCGACCGCCTGCATAGATGTCGGACCTACGGGTTTGTCGACGAGCAGAAAACCCTCGAGTGCGGGCTTTGTATGAGCTGT
>JABJQE010000219.1 GCA_018663565.1 Phycisphaerae bacterium | reverse complement strand
GTGGTAGAAAGCAGGCAGGCCGAGAACCCCGGCTACGCCGAGAAGAAGAAGGCCAATATGCTGTAGTGGGCCCGCGATTGGCACGAGCACCAAGGCAATCCAAAGTATGGAGATGTGTATTTTTGCCATCCTCAACGCAATATATGGTGGCTGATGGCCCATCAGGGTGCTCATGCCACACACGGTACAAGAGGATTTCTATCGAATGTGTGGGATGAACTTGGTTTGTGCTTGAGTTGGAGTGTCGTGCAGTCTATTTTTGGAGTCTGTCGACTTCAGGGCATAGTGCGTCTGGGGGCATACATTTAGGAGTGGGTACTATGTCTATTCAATGGCGATGGGTGCTGCTTGGCATCATGGCAGTGGTTGGAACTACGTCTGCAGCAACCATTACGGTGGGGCCTGGTGGCGGCTTCGACTTTGAGACGATTCAAGCGGCCGTCAAGGCTGCAAGTAATTTTGATGATGTCCTTGTCGCACCAGGTGTGTATACCGAGACCCTGAACCCGCTGGGTAAGCGACTGGCCATTCGAAGCTCGGACGGACCTCTCAGCACGATTATTGATGGCGAGTCAGTACGTCGCGGCATTCTCTGCACTAAGGGCGAGACGCAAGACACCATCATCGATGGCTTCTCAATTCAGAACGGTATGCCACAATGGGAGCCCGGCGGTGGGGGAATGTATATTCACGGCGCATCGCCGCAGGTATTGAATTGTCGATTTAGCAGCAATATGACGGGGACGAATGGGTACTACTACGACTTGCATGGGGCCGCCGTTGCGATCAGCATTGGATTTCCCACGTTCACGAGTTGTACATTTCTTGCCAACACGGCGGAAGGAATGGGCGGCGGGATTTACTGCGAGAACTTCAGTGGTATTGAATGTGTGAACTGTTCGTTCGAAGCGAACCAAGCCCAGAAGGGCGGAGCGGTGTATTTGGAAGACTCTTCCACGGCCTCGTTTTCATTATGCACGTTCACTGGAAATGCAGCAACGTGGTACGGCGGAGCTTTGTATGTGCTCGATGGTTGCTCAGCAATATTCCTCGATTGTGATCTCGTATCAAATGCTGCGGGCATGGGCGGTGGTGGCATATATGGCCAGTGCGGCAGTGTTGCGATTGATGGCGGAACGATCGAAGCGAATGTGTCGGGTCTCGGCGGTGGTATTTCTATGAACTGCGGGTCTGCTTCCATTACGAATGCCAGTTTCGCAAATAACGAGGCTACCACCGGTAGTGATATTCGTATCGCCTATGACGGCCCGCCTCCAGGGAAACCCCTTGCTGATGTGAGCGTTGCAAGTTGTTTCTTCTGTGGATCCGTCAATTCAGTTGATGGACCGTGGAACGATCTTGGCAGCAACACCTTCTACGGCAGTTGCGATAACGGGGCATGCTGCTCGAATGGAATCTGCGCTATTGTGGATGACCTCACGTGTACGTTGCTTGGTGGCGACTTCAGAGGCATCGGCACATTCTGTGAGATTGAAGACTGCCCCGGTAGTTGTCCGGCCGACATCGATGACAGTGGATTCGTTGGCGTTGATGACTTGCTTGGTGTTATCGCGGACTGGGGTCCGTGCCCGTAGCGTCGAGCGATCGACCGCAAAAATGCAAACACCCCCAAAGGCCGCTTCCCTCGCGGCCCGGGGGGGGGTGTTTGTGCTGATCGCCGGGCTTCTTGCCGAGCGGTGAGCACTGTGCTTCAGTTAGCTCGCCTCGGCCCGTGGATGCGAGGTGTCATAGGCCTCTCGCATACGCTGCGTCGTGAGGTGCGTGTAAATTTGCGTCGTCGAAAGCGACCGGTGTCCAAGAAGTTCTTGGACGGCCCGTAAGTCAGCGCCGTTGTCGAGTAAGTGCGTCGCAAATGAATGCCGCAAGGTGTGGGGGCTGATATCGGCATCGAGTCCAGCGTGCTCGAGGTACTTGCTCACCTTTCGACGAACTGATCGTGTTGAAATGCGTGTGCCGTGCCGATTGATAAACAGTGGTTCGTTTGGGAGGAGTTCGTGGCCGTGTCGGTTGCGTGTTTTGATCCACTCTGATATCGCTCGAAGGGCATGGGTGCCGAGCGGAACAATTCGCTCTCGGCGGCCTTTGCCGGAGACGATGAGTGCTTGCCCTGGTTCATCGACGTCCGTCATGTCGATGCCAACGAGTTCGCTCACACGAATGCCGGTGGAATACAGCGTCTCGAGCATGGCTCGATCGCGGCAGCCGAGCAGGGTTGCGGCTTCTGGTGCGGCGAGCAGCTTCTCAACATCTGCCACGGTGATCGCCTTGGGCAGGCGACGACTTTGTCGTGGGGTTCGGATAATGGTCATTGGGTTTCGAGAGATCACATCGGTTCGCTCGAGCCATTTGTGGAAGGATCTCAGCGTGGCGATCTTGCGAGCCATCGTGGCCGTGCTGTATTTGCAGTCAGCAAGGTGGGCGAGGAAGCCTCGAATGGGCTCGACTTCGCAGGCGAGCACGATGTCTGTGAATGTCTTTGGTCCAACCGATCCAACCACATCGGCCCTGCCATTCTGGGCTTTGGTCCAGACGGCGAGTTCTAGATCAGCATCAAACTCAAGATTTGACTCATCGCTCACATGAGCAATGAACTGCCGCAGGTCAACGCCATAACACCGTGAGGTGTATTGGCTGAAGTGACGCTCATCGATGAGGTAGTCGAGGAATCCCTTGACGATGGGGTAGGTGAGTTCGGGGCGGGCTGATTTCTTGGGCATGAGGGGGGGGACTTTCCGTAAGGAGTGATTCGTCAGAATCGGGGGTGAGGTCCGGGAACATTGGGAGATAATGGGTATTCGTGGGGGTTCTTTCGATGTAGTCGGTTATTTGGACTCAAATTGAAGATGCTGTTCGACGAGGGTCTGGTCAAACCTGTCAAGTGGGCAATTGGGGTCCGCCGCAAGCGCGGCAATGGTGTCGACTAGGGCTCCTTCGTCTCCGCTTTGCCATTGGAGACGCCAGGTGTGCCCATTTCTCTGAAATGAGATGTGATGCTGGTGGGTGCCGTGATGCGATGTGCCGCTGCTTGGTTCCACGTGGCGCTCCTCTTCGTGGCCTGGGGGAAGGTCCTGGATTGTGGTCGCGATCGAGCAGCAACTCGGAGGGCGACACCTCCCCCAAATCGGCCGTGAGATGGCTCTCCGCCCAAAGATTCTCGGGCCTTATCGAAGGCGCAGAATCCGCGCTATTGAGCCCTCAATTCATGCACAGGGTCGTTCTGGGCCCGGGTCTTGGTAGACTGCGGGGCTGCTGATCGCGTAGCTCAGTCGGTAGAGCAACCGCCTTTTAAGCGGTAGGTCCTGGGTTCGAGCCCCAGCGTGATCATTCACTGGTTTCCGTTGTGGGAACCACACTCCGTCCGGAAGAGAGGGACGACATTGGCTCACATCCTCCACGCCACCTTTACGGCTGATCGGTTCCATTTTTGGGCCGAGTCCATCGACAGATGGCGGCTTGTGAGTGAAGCCGGCGTGCCGCGTGCGACGAGCGAGCCGAAAGATCAGGTCTTCCCGTGGCATCCTTACGGCGCTCGGCGATCCGAACTGGTGCTCCAACTTGGATCGGCCGCATCAACCGGACGTGACGACGAGTGCGCACTTCGACTTCCACGTGATCTCCTTGGGCCGTTTCCAAGCGACCGTTTGGCTGCCTCCGTTGGCGGCGTTGATCGCAGCGGCGAACCATGGCTCGCGCGATTTCGTATTGCTACGCGAAGTTTCTCGCCGGCCGAGGGCCTTCGATTTCTGCTCGCGGTGACAAGCGGCGACCTTCAGTTTGATGAAGAGCCTGGTCACGATCTGTTGTTTTGGGCCGCTGCGGCTAGGCTCGTTGCTGATTGTGTGGAGGCGCAGCGATTTGTGCCATCGATGCGACAGGGCGGGGAAGGGCAACTCGTTGCCGTGTGGCGACCATGGCTACAAGATGATGAGGCAGCAACTCGGTTGACCGGACTGCTCACGGCCATGCCTCCCGTAACGCGTGGCGTTGACGATTCACTTGGTGAGAACGCATGGCCCCGACTTGAATCAGCCCTTGAGTTGATGACCGACGACCTGGTGCGAACCATGCTTCGTCGAGATGAATATATTGATGCGATTGAAGATCGTGATGCCTCAGATCCGCACGTACAGTGGCTCGGCGGATTGCTCGGCGGGTCCCGTGTTCTCGCTGTTGAAGGCGGCGACACCGTCAAGATCATGCGAGCAACGCGTTCTTGGATTGCTCGTCTTGATGACTTTGCCGCCGGTGAGTCGCTTCGACTCCGGCTTGATGTCAGCCCTCCAGAGTCAGAGCAGGGCCGTTGGCATCTGACGCTTGGTCTAGCCGCGACGGCCGATGTGACGCTTGCAGTCACGGCTGAGGATGTCTGGAAGGCCACCCCCGAGGCCGTTCAGATGGCTGGCCAAAGTGATCCACAGGATGTGCTGCTGACCGAACTCGCACGGGCTGCTCGATTATGGCCGACGCTCGACCCACTTCTCGAGCAGGCTACGCCAAGCAGTTTGACGCTCTCCACCCGTGAAGCGTGGGGGCTGCTTGGCGAGTTCCGGCCGCTCCTTGAAGAGTCAGGGTGCATTGTGGCGGTTCCGGCATGGTGGGGCGGTAAGGACAACGTACTCGGTCTGCGACTGGTCATTGATAGTGACGAGTTTGATGAACTGAACGCGCCGCCACGTGGCATGGCAACTGCGATTCGATATCGTTGGCAGGTGGCGGTTGGCGATCAGCCCTTGTCTCTTGAGGCGCTTCGCAGATTGCGAGATCAACACACGCCACTCGTCCAGGTGGATGGCCGCTGGATTGAGGTTGACCAAGAACAACTCGTTAAGGCGATTGACTTACTTGAGCGGCACGAGTCGAATGATGCCACGCTGCTCGATGCGATGCGAATTGCTTCCAATGAGGTCGAGGTTGAGACTGGACTCGAGATTCTCGGTATTGATGCCACAGGCTGGGTGGCATCACTGCTCGAAGGCCCTCCCGACGAGGGTGTTGAGGCGCTATCACAGCCGGAGCTCTTTAGCGGAGAACTTCGTCCGTATCAAGTGATTGGATTGAGCTGGCTTGGCTTCCTTGACAAGTTTGGTCTTGGCGGCTGTCTCGCAGATGACATGGGTCTAGGCAAGACAGTGCAGTTGATTGCGCTCTTGCAGCACGAACGATCCAAGCCCAACACAGTTGGACCAACACTG
Organism: Phycisphaerae bacterium; assembly: GCA_018663565.1. Lineage (GTDB taxonomy): Bacteria > Planctomycetota > Phycisphaerae > Phycisphaerales > SM1A02 > UBA12567. The sequence goes on along the minus strand of JABJQE010000219.1, from coordinate 4,762 downwards.
CTTGTCGTTCCGACTTCAGTCGTTGGCAACTGGCAACGCGAGCTCGAGCGATTCGCGCCGGAGTTGACATCGCATATTCAGCATGGCCCGGACCGCCCGGTCGGTGACGCATTCTGCGAAGTCGCCAAAGCGAACGATGTCACGATTACGACGTATGCTCTTGTCACTCGTGATGTGGACACGCTCGGCGATATCCCGTGGCACCGCGTCGTGCTTGATGAAGCGCAGTACATCAAGAATCCACCAACGAAACAGGCCCAAGCGATTCGCGGCTTGAATGCTCAGCGGCGGATCGCGCTTACCGGTACGCCGGTCGAAAACCGATTGAGCGAGTTGTGGTCGATCATGGAGTTCTGTAATCCAGGGTTCCTCGGGACCGCTCCAGATTTCCGTCGCCGATACGCTCGTCCAATTGAGCGTCATCGAGACGCCAATGCCGCGTCGGCCCTTCGAAGCATGGTGCAGCCATTTGTGCTTCGGCGGCTCAAAACAGATCGCAACGTGATTGATGATCTTCCAGAGTGCGTCGAAACGCGAGAGTTTGCCACGTTGACACCTGAACAGGCAGCCTTGTACAAGGCCGTTGTTGATTCGATGATCGGTCAAGTTGATCGCACCGAAGGCATTCAGCGGCGTGGGTTGATCTTGGCCATGCTGGCCAGATTGAAACAGATTTGCGATCACCCAGCGCTTGCTGAGTCGGGTGATGAAGTGGTTGTAGCCGCGGGCGCGAGCGATCAGATTCAGCGGCTCTCTGAGCGATCGGGCAAGTCACGCCGGTTGATCACGCTGCTCGATGAAGTGCTTGCCACGGGCGAGCGGGCGTTGGTCTTTACGCAGTACCGCCGCATGGGCAAGTTGCTCTCAGCCATGGTCGAGCATGATCTTGGGTGCCGATCTTTGTTCTTACATGGCGGCACGCCAATGAAACGTCGCCAGACCATGATTGATGAATTTCAATCGCCAGAAGGTGATGCGCCAGTCTTCGTGCTCTCGCTCACGGCTGGTGGTCTTGGATTGAACTTGACAGCAGCGAATCATGTGTTCCACTTTGATCGTTGGTGGAACCCGGCCGTTGAGCGACAGGCGACTGACCGGGCCTTCCGCATTGGGCAAACTCGCACTGTTCATGTGCATAAGTTTGTCTGCATGGGAACGCTAGAGGAACGGATTGACCGCATGATCGAAGAGAAGACACAGTTGGCCGAACAGATCATTGGCAGTGGGGACAGTTGGTTGACAGACATGACCACTGGTCAATTGCATGATTTACTCTTGCTTCGCGGCACCGCCATGGAGGTGGAGGCATGAGCCGCACCGATATTGGAAGCAAGGCGCCGCGTCCGTCACGGCGACGTGGCGGTCGAATCCGACTCAAGATCGAAGAGTTAGATCTCGTCGCGGCTGTGATCTGCGATTCGTGGCTTCAGGTTATTGAAGCCAAGGTAGGTGAGCGGTCCATGCAGGAGGGGTTGCTCGCTGCCAAGGAAGGCGCTGTGCGATCAATTTCTGTTGAGGCAGGCATTATCAGCGGCCCAGTTCAGGCCGATGCTGAGTCATCACTTGCAGTAAGCATCACATTGCCTGTTCTGGATGAGTCAGATTGGGCGAAGTTGATTGAGGCGATGTCGTGTGAGGCAATTTGGGCTGCCAAGTTGCTTGAAAATGAAGTTCCAAATGGGCTTGAAGATCTCTTCCGAGGATGCGGGTCGCCGCTGATTCCTTGTGAGTCTGATGTGTCTGCGTTGGTTGAAAAGGGCGGCCGACGAGATGGCTGGCGTGTTGCTGCGCTTGCATGGATTGTGGCCGAGCGATTCTATCGCGATCCACTTGGCATTCTTGCTGTGCGAGGTATGGCATGCGACACGCTCGTCGAGCGGCTCGGGCATCACCGAGCGCTGCGAACCCAGGGCGAAGCTGTAGCGCACCCGCCGGTGCTGCTTGATCCAACAGTTGCAACTGGGCCGCCGCTCGCTGAGTGTCTCGATACGTGGTGGAGACCTCATGGGCATTTGCCTGATGTGCCGCTTGAGAAGCATGTCTCGCACGCGTTGCTACGCCGTCTTGGTCCATCCACACTTGATGGCCAGTTTCCACTAGCTGGATTGCTCGCCACGATCTATGACGAAGCTGCGAGCGAAGCCGTCCGCATTCTTGACGCCCCCCTCACAGGTGCGGACTCAGATCCCATCTGACTTCATCGCAATCCGCAACTCCACCTCCTGACGAGTTTTCCCTTCGCTTGCGCGGCGAAGCCGCGTGAGGGCTGCTGCAGTGGGGTATAGAGGTGAAAGGGGTCAAAGGCTCTGAGGTGGGGAGCGACCCCTGTTTTGATATCCACCGTGGCTTCTTCAACTTGCCTAAGGTCGGGCCTCAATCGTGCCGAAATCAGTGTCAGACAGGCCTCGAGAGGGCCTTGAGGAGACTATTTGATGCACCACATGAAGACGAACCGCGTTGATGCGCTTGCCGATGCCCGGCGGGCATTGCGTGGCATGGAACTGGCCATACGCAAAGCTCGATTTGATCGCGCCGGAGTACCACAAGCGAGCGATACGATTCCGGCCAAGGCGAGGCGTTTGCCAGCCACTGGTCCCGCTGGAAATCTACGTCAAGCCGGATAGTCCATCGCAGGGGACAACAACGACGCAACCAAGCCCGGTTTCGGTGGGCTTGGCTGCGGTCTGTTGAGCTACTGCTGGTGTGTTGGAAGCCGCCAGCAATGTGCTGGAGAACTTTCGACTTCCGAAACTAGACGTGCTTCAGTCCACGACGTTGATCGCGTAGTCGTCGTGACTTACCGACACGATCACGCAGGAAGTAGAGCTTCGCGCGACGGGCGTCGCCGCGTCGAACCACTTCGATATTTGCGAGGCGGGGGGAATGCAGCGGGAAGATTCGCTCGACGCCTTCGTTGGCCACAATACGGCGAACGGTGATCGTGCGATTCACGCCACGCCCCTTCTGGGCAATGAGTACGCCTTGGTACACCTGAATGCGTTCCTTGTCGCCCTCAATGATGCGGACATGAACGTCGAGCGTGTCGCCGACGCTGAATTCTGGAAATTCGTCCTTGAGTTGGCTTGCGGTAATGCCTTCGATAAGTTCGTGCTTGTTCATAATCAATCTCTCTTTCGGCGATGTTCGCCGGTGCGACTTGAGGCACTGTGCTCAGGGGTCTGTTCTTAGGGGTCTTTCAAACGTCCTGTGTGGACGATGTACCTGAATCGGGTGTGGGCTGTGAATGTCGCAGGTCTGGTCGTCTAGTCGTTGTCCGATCCACTCGTTGTTGGTGTCGCCATCGTGCGATTGCACCGTGGTCACCCGAGAGCAGCACTTCAGGAACTTCTGTTCCGTTCCACTCGCGAGGGCGGGTGTAGTGCGGGGTGTCGAGGAGTGGTTGGCCAGTGCCGTCTTTTACGCTGAAGGAGTCCTCCGCTGCGGAGTCTTCGTGTCCAAGCACGCCTGGGATGAGCCGGGTAATGGCATCGACAAGTACTAGTGCGGGTAGTTCGCCTCCGCTGAGGACGTAGTCGCCGATGCTCACTTCGAGCGGGGCGAGTTCCTCGATTACACGTTCGTCAATGCCTTCGTAGTGCCCGGCAATCAAGACCAATCGCTCATGGGATGCCAGCGTTTCGACCATAGTCTGCGTCGTTCGTTCTCCTTGCGGCGTGAGCAGTATGCGCTGCGCAGGTCGCGGGTCCATCTTCTCGACGGCCAATACTGCATCGTGCAGTGGTTGGCACATCATCACCATGCCAGGCCCGCCTCCAAACGGTCGGTCATCCACCTTGTTGTGCTTGTCGGTGCTCCAGTCACGAATGTCGTGTACATGGATTTCAACGAGCTTTGCCTCCCGTGCTCGTCCTTGGATGCTCGCATTGAGCGGTCCATCAAACATAGGCGGGAATAAGGTCAGGATGTCGATTCGCATAGGGGAGTTGCCCGGCGAACAATTAGCTCAGTGGCGTGCCCGGAGTCGGATCGACATCGATCCGCTTGAGCAGTCCACGGACCGTATCACTTGGCTGAGCACCAACGCTGAGCCAGTACTTGATGCGGTCTGCTTTGAAATTGAGTTGCTTGTCATCATCCACCAATGGGTCAAACCAGCCAAGTTCCTCGATGACGCGACCGTCACGTGGTGCTCGCTTGTCCATGGCGTTGAGTCGGTAGAAGGGACGATGTCGACGTCCCATACGTTTGAGTCGTAGTACGACCATATGGCTCCTCCTGTGCATTACTCGCTGCTCGGTACGCCAACGATCACATGATCGATTAAGACGTCCGGCAATCTCGGGAGCGGGCCAGAGCCAAGGCCAACCGTGAGAGATCGCTTCGCCGCGAGGACGAATCGAGGAGGATAGCAGAAGCCCCATTCCAAGGGAATGGGGCGGAGGCTCGTGACCACCCACCACCATAGGCCTCCATGGCAAGAAACTACGAAAGTATGCAAAATTACGCGAATACGGGGGAATGCGGGACATCCACCAATCAAGCCCCTCCGTGGCAACCTCACGATATTGGCCCGTGGGGTACATTTGGATGATTGGCGGATGTAAACCGTCCGAACCCCAAAAACCGGAAAGGGCTCTGCGAGATGACAATGAAAAACATAATGGTGGGATGCGCGATGGCGACCTGTGGCCTAGTGCTTGGCGCAGCCGCGATGCAAGATGGTGGGAGCGATGCCGCAGGCGGGATGGACCCGGCAATGGCGAAGGCGTGGGCGGAGTATGCCACGCCAGGCGCAGAGCAG
>JABJQE010000218.1 GCA_018663565.1 Phycisphaerae bacterium | reverse complement strand
GGATGGGTCGGCCGAGATGATTTGCGATGGTGTGTATCACTACCGAGGAGTGGATAAGTGAGCATGCTTGATCTTCCTTGTATCGAAGCGTCCGGAACACCAACGCAGCTTGGCGAAGGAATTGGGCAGGCGCTCCGCGCTGATGTGGCCGCCATGATTGACCGGCGAATGCAAGCGGCGGAGCAGTACTTTGCCACGAGAGGTGTTGGCAGCACCGATCGTATGAGAGAAGTGGGGGCCGCATGTTTGGAGCTGCTCGCGGACTGGGATATCGACGGGTGGGAAGAGCACAACGCCACAGCTTCGGCCGCTGCTGTGGATGCGGCCACGCTGTATGCCGCTTCGAATTACAGCGATGTTCGTGACATACTCTGCATTGATCTCTCGGCCGATGATGACGAAGGCTGCACATCAGTTGCGGCGCCTGCATCATGCACTGTGTCCGGACAGTTAACTGTCGGGCAAACGTGGGATTTGCACCCGCTTGATGTGGACTCAGTGGTCGCGGTGCACCGTCTTCCGAGCGATCAGCCCGAGACATGGAGTGTCACGGTGGCCGGCGCTCCAACCTTGATTGGCATGAACCAGTATGGGGTGTGGACTGGTACAACCAATATCAAAGTCACAGGCGTGCGGGTGGGTGTGTGCTATATGAGTTTGCTGCACCGCGCTATTCGATGCTGCGATCGAGAAGAAGCAGCCGCTGTTATTCAGCACGCGCCCCGAGCAGCAGCGCACACTTTTCTACTGGCCGACGCGGGAGGCGCAGTTGAACTTGAGTGCACGGCGACGAGCAGTCGCCGCCGAGATCTTGACACGGCTGCGATAGTGCGAACGAATCACTGTATAAGCCGCCCTCATATTGATGCCCAGGCCGAGCCGCCAAGTCTCAGCAGTGTCTCACGGGCCGCGCGGGCTGAGCATCTCATGGGGCGGATCGATCTAAGCGTCGCGTCCATCCGAGAGCTGATGAAGGATCGCGATGGCGGCCTGCAGGCGATCAATCGATACCCAGACGATGGCGAGCCAACCGCCACAAATGCGTGTGCGATCGGTATCCCTGAGGCACGCCATATTGAAGCCTGTCGGGGCCCGGCGGACCGCGGCGAGTGGGCCACGCTGAAGTTCGTCCGTGGCGGCTGATACGAGCCGCTCCACTACAATGGCCGGCATGAGCACCCCTGCGAATCGCCTCGAAGCAGCCCGCCTTGAACTCGTTGCGGCATTGGACGCGTCCACTGCTGATATCACCGATGTACGGCCTCCCAATGATGGTCAGGTGGCCCATATGGATGAATTGCTGAGGCGGCTCGCAGATGTCCGGGGCCGCGGGGCGTTTTATCCGTCCATTGGTTCGGGCCGAGGCCGAGGTGCATTGGTGGAACTTGCAGATGGCTCAGTGAAGTGGGACATGATTACCGGCATCGGCGCAAATGGTTTTGGGCACGGCGATCTTGATCTTGCAGGTGTGGCCGCTACCGCAGCAGTGCAAGATGTCGTGATGCAAGGCAATCTGCACTGTAATGATGACGCGATTCTCTTTGCAGAGGCGCTACGTTCTGCTGCTCAGCGTGGTGGCGCCGATATGGCCCATTGTTATCCAGCATGCTCCGGCGGCCGAGTCAACGAGATTGCGCTTAAAGTGTGCATGCAAGCTCGGGATGGCGCGCCACGTGTGATTGCCTTCGAGAAGAACTTCATCGGCCGGACCATCGCGCTTTCGCATATTGGCGATAGCCCCGCTCACCGTGTTGGCGTGCCCAAGGTGCTCGATGCCGATTATTTGCCGTACTGGGACCCCGCTGACCCCGCTGGATCATCAGCCGAAGCGATTGTTGCCCTTAAGGCGACACTCGCAGAACATGACGGACAGCATGCTTGCTTCGTGATGGAACTCGTACAGGGCGAGGGCGGATTCACCGCAGCACCGCGTGAATTCTTTGTGCCGCTGCTTGAACTCGCTCGTGAACATGGCGTGCCGATTTGGTTTGATGAGATTCAGACCTTTGGCCGGACCGATCAGATGTTTCGATTTGAGGGACTTGATCTTGGAGCCTATGCAGACATCGTGACGGTTGGCAAGATGACGCAAGGTTGCGGGGCGATGTGGAGATCGAAATTCAATCCGAAACCTGGATTGCTCAGCGGCACCTTCCTCGGCTCCACTGCTGCCATGGCATGCGGCACTCGCATCATCGAGCGGCTGAGTACTGAGGGGTACTACGGCCCCGAAGGCCGAAACGCGGCACTCTTTGCCGCCTTCGCTGAGCGATGCGAATCCATGAGCTCGAACCATCCATCCTGCTTCCCGGATGTACGTAGTGCTCGCGGTACGTCTAGGCCATGGGGCGGGACGGGCGGCATGTTACGGCTGACTCCATTTGGCGGAGACAAAGAGTCAATTGTTGCCTTGGTCAAGCAGTTGTTTGACAACGGGGTGTTGTCATTCTTCTGCGGACATGGGCCATTTCATATTCGATTCTTGCCGCCTGTTGGTGTGCTAACGCTTGAGCAGTTTGGGCAGGTCATGGATATTGTGGAAGCGGCTATTGTCGCGCAAGGCGAAGGGCACTGACTGATGTTTCTTGTTCGCCACGCTATTCCAGATGATGCTCCGACACTGCTTCGACTTGCGAAGACCGTTCACTCGGGCAATTTGCCTCCTGATGCAGACGCCTTGCATGATCGAATTCAGTTGTCCATGGACAGCTTTGCAGGGCGGTGTGTTGATGGCCCGGCGACATACATGTTCGTTGTTGTTGATCTCGAGAATGACCGGGTTGCTGGTACGTCAAGCCTCGTCACAGGCAAGGGGTCGGCCGACCAACCACGGCTCTTCCTACGAGTGCGGCGACGTGAACATTACAGCGATGACCTACAGGCGGGGCAGGTGCAGATGACCGTGCAGCTCGGCGAAGATCGCAGCGGTCCCACCGAACTTGGTGGCTTGGTACTGTCAAGTTCTTATCGTGGTGGCTTGAATCGACTCGGATCGCTGCTGAGCAAGATTCGCTTCGCGTACGTAGGCATGCATCCGGAACGATTCAATCGCCGCTTGATTGGCGAGATTATGGGTGACCTGACAGCCGATGGGCGGACGATGTTGTGGGATCACCTTGGTCGCCGGTTTATCAATCTTTCATATCTAGAAGCAGACGCCTTTAGCAGGACGAGCAAGGAATTCATTACGTCCTTGTTCCCGAAGGATGAAATCTATGTATCGCTCTTGCCAGCGGAAGCACGGAGATTGATTGGCCGCGTGAGCCCAGCGGCAATTCCAGCAATGCGGATGCTCGAGCGGCAGGGGTTCTGCCACAGCGACGAAGTAGACCCATTCGATGGCGGTCCATATGTCGAAGCAGAACGAGATGAGATACCGTTGGTGCGTGATACGAGCCGCCGCACGATTGATGCAGTTGGCGATGTGAACACCGAAGCCGTCGAATGCCTCGTGTGCGTGAGCAGCGAGGACGGGTTTGCCGCTATGCGGTGCCCGGTTGGGCAGGGGGCGAATGGCGGTGTCGTGCTGAGCGAATCCGTTGCTGCTGCACTTGGTGTGCAGGCGAAAGATGAAGTCGGCATGACTGTAATGCAGCCGAGTGCACCGGAGTGACACTACAGGGCGCGGCGATTGTTCGGACGCTTGGGCAACACGATGTTGTCACCCGGGTACGCCGCGCCATTGAACGTGAACAGTACGGCGCAAATGCAGTCATCGTGGCCGCGGTCAGTGGGGGACGCGACTCCATGGCGCTCATGGTGGCACTTGCGGTGCTGGCCGAGCAGCAGGTGCTTGGGCGTATTGTCGTGGCGCACGTCCATCATCATCGGCGCGTGGCGGCGGACGCCGAACTTGAAACTGTCAAGCTCGCGGCAGCCGACTTTGGACTTTCGTTCGAGGTTGCTCATCTCGATGGCGACCCCAAGGCGACGCCTGCTGACCTTCGGGATGCCCGCTACGGGGAATTGGCGAAGATTGCTCGTGCGCAAGAGGCTGTGGCGGTAGCGACAGGACATCAAGCCGAAGATCAACTCGAGACTGTGCTGCTAGCAATTGTTCGGGGCGCTGGCCCACGGGGATTGGTTGGTATGCGGTCGCGGAGATTGCTCGGTGGTGGTATTGATTTATTCCGACCAATGCTTGAGGTGTCTCGCGGCGCTGCAGCCGAGCTCTGTAATGCTGCCGATCTTTGCTGGTGTGATGACCCGACCAATGTCGACCCCTCGACGCTGCGGGGCGCACTACGGCGCGATGTCATGCCAGCGATCGCGGGAATGCGAGCAGGTGTGGCGACCAGACTCAGTGAGTCCACATCGCTTCGTACGGCAGCGGCTGATGCGCTTGATCGCGCCTGTCTCACACCCATCAATGGCCAATGGTCTCGGCAAACACTTGCTGGTCTCGATGACGGCCTCCGCCGGGCGAGCGTGCACCACGCAGCAGCCTGTTTATGCGATGCAGATGCGTTGAGTTCATCGAGCGTTCAAGCTGTATCGGCGGCCATCATTGACCATCGCAAGCACCGCCGCGTGTTTGAGCTTGGCCGGAACATCATGTGCATTGTAGAGGCTCAATGGGTCCGGATTGAGCGCTAGCCAATACTGGTCCGGCCACCCATATAGGGTTGGAGTACTTCCGGAATGGCGATGCTTCCATCAGCCTGCTGATGAATTTCCATGAGCGGAATCAGAATGCGTGGACTCGCAGCGACCGTGTTATTGAGCGACCAGCAGAAGTGCGTATTGCGATCGGCGTCGCGGTATCGAAGGTTCAGGCGCCTGCATTGGTAGTCATGTAGCCGTGAGGCGCTATGCGTTTCTCCCCAGTCTCCGCATGGGCGATCATTCTTGTCGAGGTGGCCGCGACCCGGCATCCAACATTCGATGTCAACCATGTCTGCGTTCTTGGAGCCGAGGTCACCTGTGCAGCATTGCAGCAAGCGGTAGGGCAGTCCAAGCCGTTGCAGAATGGACTCCACTGTGCCAATCATGTCGGCGTGGTGAGCCCGTTCTTCGTCTGCATCGGCGCGGCAAATGACAACCTGCTCAACCTTGTCGAATTGGTGGATGCGGTAGAGGCCTGCGGTGTCGCGGCCCGCCGCGCCTGCTTCGCGGCGGAAGCAAGTCGAGAGTGTGGCAGCTTTGATGGGCAGGTCAGCTTCATCAATGATTTCATCGGCATGCAGGCCCATCAGGCCAACTTCGCCCGTGCCGGTGAGGTAGAGGTCATGTCCCGCGCCCTGGACTGATTCTTCGATGTGGTACGCCTGCTCGCGGCCCTCAGGGAAGAAGCCCGTACCGAGCATGCATTCTTCTCGCACGAGGACTGGTACGGACATCGGCGTGAATCCATGCTCATCGGTAATCACATCGAGCGCAAACCGTAGTACAGCCTGATGTAAACGCATGGCGTCGCCAAGCAGACTGTAGTGACGTGTGCCGCCAACCTTGACCGCTCGCTCGAAGTCGACCAGTCCGTGTTGTTGAATGAGTTCGATATGGGTGAGCGGTTCAAATCCACGCTGGGTGCCAAAGGGTTGCGTGGGATCAAATGTGTCGGGTGCCCATTGGCGAAGTTCAACGTTGTCGTCGGCAGATTCGCCCCGAGGGACATCATCATCGGCTGGCAGCGGAACATGAAGGAGCAGTGCTTGGAGTGGGCCGTCAATCGCCGCAACTTCGGCCTCAGCAGCTTGCACAGTCTTCTTGAGCGCGGACGGTGCCGATTCGAGCGTGGCAAGTTCTTGCTCAATCGCAGCCTTCTCGTCTTCAGATGCTTTCTTGAGTTGGCCTTTGAGTTTGCCGATCTTCGGACCGATTTCCTTTGATATTCGTTTCTGTTCGGCTCGGGCAGATTCCTGGCGGGCAAGTGCTTCTCGCCGAGCAGTGTCGAGTTCGAGCAGTCGCGGAATATCGACGTCAACGCCCTTGGCGCGGGCGCCTTCGATGAAGTGGTCTGGATTGCCTCGCAAGGCCTTAAGGTCGATCATGGCGGGAATGGTACCGGGGCTATCGCAAGACAGGCGGAACGGCCCATCTCATGCGGTCGAGCAAGATGCGCCAGAACGGCTCATCGGCTCTGGTAACAAGCGGAATGGTTTGGTGATGCCGGCGTACCACAATGCGGTCGCCCTGGGCAAGTGGCGACAATTGCTGGCCATCAATGACCAGTGTGGTGCCGTCATTGCCCCGAACGACTTCAAGTTCGACGCCTTGCTCGGCGTCCATGACGATTGGCCGGAAGGCTAGCGATTGCGGAGCAAGTGGCGAGACAACCAGCGCATCAACGCCAGGTCCAATGATGGGCCCGCCGGCTGAAAGATTGTGGGCGGTCGATCCAGTCGGCGATGCAACAATCAATCCGTCACCCCGCATATGCGGCCCTTCGACGCCACCAATACGTAGTGCAAGTTCGATCATTCGATACGGCGGCCCCGCGGCGACGACGGCGTCGTTGACGGCAATGGATGTTTGTGTATTGCCGGCTGACTCGTGGAGCACCTCCATCAACATGTGATGGCGGATCGGCGGGGCGTTGCTGAAGACTTCATTGGCGCAGGCGCGGAGTGAATCGACATCAAATGGGGCAAGAAATCCGAGTCGGCCGCAGTTGATGCCGACCAGTGGAATATCAAGTCCGACGAGTCGACGAGCTTGGCTGATCATGGCACCATCTCCGCCAACGACGACAGCCAGGTCAATGTCGATTGGAAGTGTGGCGTCCGTTGTGCTGTTCTCGTGTTGAACCGTCGAGGCCCACTTGGCCAAGTCAGCTTCAAGATCCTGAAGGACAGAGGCCACATCATGGCGACTCCGATCGGCAAGCACAAGAACGCGTGGTGGGTGCGGTGAACTCATCCGACGATGCCCTTTGTCAAATGCATGAATGCCATCTCAAGATCAACTCGGCTCCGGCGAAATTCTCGCAGGCGAAAGCCTGCGGTGACGAGCCTGGCGGGGATTTCTGAAGGTTCAATTGGGTTGTTCTGGTCGAGCGTAAGTCGAAGGATTTCGCGGCCGCCGTCTCGATCCAACTTCACCTTGGCAATGCCAGGGAGTGCCGCGAGCAAGGTGCCCGCCTCTTTGCTGCGCTGCTCGACAATGACTTCGTACTCAAGTCCGGACTCAGCTCGGTGTAATGCTTCTTGCATGGATCCGGAAAACTTCAGTTTGCCATGCTCCAGGATTCCAACACTGTCGCAGAGTTCGGCGAGTTCGCTCAGAATGTGAGACGAGATGAGAATAGTCTTGCCAATTCGGCTGAGCTCTTTGAGCAATTCGCGAATCTCAATGCGTGCGCGCGGATCGAGTCCGGCGGCGGGTTCGTCCATAAGTAGTACCTGCGGGTCGTGCAGCAGCACCCGCGCGATGGAGAGGCGTT
>JABJQE010000217.1 GCA_018663565.1 Phycisphaerae bacterium | reverse complement strand
GCTTGGTTAGCGCGTCTGACTGGGGGTCAGAAGGTCGGAGGTTCGAATCCTCTCAGCCCGATTGAAAAACCCGCCCAAAGGGCGGGTTTTTCAATTCCCCCACGACTCCGATATCGGTCTTCATGGCCGCATGAGGGTTTCGGCTGTCGAGAAGGAAATCGAAGACAGCATGGGCTTTCGGGTGCAGATCCTGAATCCTGATGGGTCCAATGCCAAGAACACATAACGTTATAGTACGAAGGCGGGGATTCCAAACCCCTCAAAGTAAAGAGTAAGGCGGCTGCGCCAGCAAAGGCCGGAAAGTCTGGTTATTTGATTGGCATGATTTTGGCGCCGTTCATTTGACGTCGCGGCGACTGAAATGGAGTACGAGATGGTAAGTGGACGCAGGCATGTCGCAGATCGTTGATCCTGCACATTCAAACGGGGCGGATGCTTCAGGCCACGCGGCAGTCGTAGCTGAGCACCAGCAATCTGCATATGACCTCTTCATTGCGATCGTCGCAGTCGTGTCAATCTGTGTGATCACGTGGCAGTTGACGCTCTCGCAGAGCGACGAGATGTATAACCTGCTCGAGATCTTTGATTGGGGGTTTTGCGCGCTCTTTTTAATGGACTATGTTCGCAACATCATCAAGGCTCAGAACAAGCGACAGTATCTGCTGGGGTGGGGACTGCTTGATCTTGTGTCGTCGATTCCAGCCATTGGCCCCCTTCGATACGCGAGGGTGGCGCGGATATTCCGTGTCATTCGTGTGATTCGAGGAGTGCGGTTGCTTGTTCAGGTGTATCGGCAGGACCGGATGGCGTTCGCGGTTGCAGGAATGATGGCGGGGGGGGTTGTCATTGTGCTTGGCGCGACCACGGCTGTTCTGCATGTTGAGCGGGCGGCAGAGGGAGGATCAATAGACACAGGGGCTGAGGCGGCGTGGTGGGCCGTGGTCACCGTTTCAACGGTGGGGTACGGTGATCTGGCGCCGGTCACAGACGCCGGGCGTCTGCTCGCAGTGATCCTCATGGTGGTCGGCATTGGGTTGTTTGCGACCTTTGCGGGCGCCATTGCCAATGTGTTCACACGGCAAGATCAGAGTCGTGCCGATGGGCAGACGATCGAAGAGCGACTTAGCCAGATAGAACAGTTTCAACGTGAAGTTCGTGACCTCCTTCGGGAACAAAAATCGTCCGGAGAGTAACACGGCAACATATACGAGACCCTATGTGCCAATATGAATGAGACACCCCCACAAGCTCCCCTACAGTACGAGGGCGAAGAGGTGAATCATCATGAATACAGCTGCTTTCAATTCCAACAAAACACCCAGTACGTCTCTGGAAACGCCCAAACGCTGGCGGTTCAGCAGCGCGTACAAGTTGCAAGTCCTCGCGGAGTTTGATCGATGTACCAAGCCTGGCCAGCGTGGCTTGATCTTGCGACGAGAAGGCCTGTACTCCTCTCACATTGCCAACTGGCGGCGGTGGGCCTATCCAGATCAAGATCATCTCGAGTCACAGAAATCGCCGACGGCAAACTACACTCGATAAAGCCTACGCCGCGCACCCGAATCGCTTCGTGCGCGGAAGACCCAAGGCTGCTGGCGTGCCGTATGAAGTTTGGATCAACAAGCTAGACGAACACACGATTTCGATGGTGCCCCATCCCGGCGTGGCCCGAGCAGGAAAACGAAGCCAACCTGCCGACTGAATAGTCCAAGAAGCTCGTCTGAAGAAATGCGACACGAGAGTGCGCCGTTCGCAAGACCACGACACGCAAGAAAGAACTATGACTCGCTCGGCTCTTTTTGCGGCTCAAGGTTGCAAACCTACACTACATTGCCGGTCACACGCTACCGGCAGTATGCCAATGGCGGCCCAACTTGGCAAGGACATCGGAATCCAGCTAATAGCCGGCTGAGCAAACTGGAAAGGGCGCGACGCCTAATGAACATCCACGACGACCGCACTTGCCAAAGGTGTAACCGTTCACTTCCATGGGAGCTGTTCTATTATCCAGATCGTGAGCGGGACTGCGGGCACTGCTTCGAGTGCTTCAAAGTTATCAATCCCGAAAAACATGCCAAGCAAGAGCATGCTGATCGGAACAACTCTGTTTTTCTCACCAAGTACAAGTATGGCAACCGGGGCGATGGGCCCGTGAATACTGGGTTCGGCGCATGGGCCCGCTCACTGTACAAGCTCTGGATGGAACGAATGCGAACATATCAGCCGCAACCGACTGAATTCGTCAACTCAGGCGAGGGGAAGCCGTGGACGCCATGCAGCGGCAGCAGTTTGACCGATCGGCCTGCAGAAGAGGTCGGTAGGCCGTGAGGCAGAGCCCACGGAAGCCGGTTGGCCCGCACCATCACTACAACCTAGCGGCACACTGGGTAGACATGGGCCGGCCCATACGAGGGAAGCCGTTGATCGAGCTCAACTCTTGCTTTCTTGCCACTCTTCGATTGCTTCATCGGCTGGCGTATACCCTTCACGTGACCACACAATCGTGTCACCGTCATAGATTTCAGCCAGGTCATCGAATGAACCTTCATCGCCATCGTCAGCATTTTCACTTGGGTAGGCTTCATGCCTGCAGGTGTAATTCTTCCCATTCAAGACAAAGCTATACGCGGCCTCGCCCATTTCTGTGTTGTTCGCGATCTCTTTGAGTTCTATGTGTTTCTCCTGTTTGTATAAAGTCCAAGCGGGCCGTTTGCCAGGGCGCGCTTCCGGTGCGGCTTTCCCTGCGACGACAACGCTCGCCAATATGATGGCAAGTGTCATTGTAGCCGCGTGCCTTCATACCTCTCCGGCATGTACATCACGAGGCTCAGCCAAGAGGATGCCCTCGGGCGGAACAGCAACTTGAATGCGGCGATGCTGGAAGCTGCCGTCGATGCGATCTTCAGCCGTGCCGGCTACATGCCACAAGTTGGATACGAAGTTGACGAAGGCGGTCCCGATGGTTTGCCAGCCGCTGCACAAAAAATCGAATCAAAGCCATCGGCAAAGGCCGATGCCGTGGCCCGCGTGATCCGGTCGAGCGTGCCTTAGATGCCGAACACTTGAAGGGCGGCGATTGAACTGCGAGGAAAGTCTTGCGTCTGGATTACTGTTCGTGTTTCCCGTGCGGGCTCTTGGAGCAGTTGCCGCTACTGGACGAACCGCAGTAGCGGCACTTACCCGTGAAGCCAGTCCGGTGCTTTCCGCTCGGGCTCTTAGAGCAGTTGCCGTAACTGGACGATCCGCAGTAGACGCACTTCTTACCGATTTCATCGGTGTGTTCATGCTTCCCATGTGGGCTCTTAGAGCAGTTGCCATGACTGGATGAACTACAATATTTGCATTTAGACATGGAGGCTACTATAGGGGCTTATTGGCAGTGGCATCAATGGAGTTTCTGAAACGAAATAAATATTTATCCCTGCTTGTTTGCCAGCAGCTGTGAATCGACGCCCTGCATAGCAGTGCGTTCGGAGGGGTCGAAAGCGAGCACAGGGTTGCCCCCGAAGCAGCACCAAAGCAAGCGAAAACAGTCCCGAGGGGCCGTTAATCTCAAACAAGGGGGAGGCGATTCGAATGTCCAATAGTCACGCAGGCAAGGCGAGAGGCATAAATTGAGTCCCTAGTCGGAGTTGTGAGCGTGGGAGTCAGCAATTGCACAAGTCGTCGTTTGTGGCGTTCGTTCCTCTGTGCACAAGAAGCTGAGTCGCCTGCGACGCAGGCGATCAGCGTGCAACCCGTCAGTCGCTGCCGGCGTCAATGGCGGTTCCGTTACCGGGCGGTGTTATGTACGCCGTGAGGAGCCTCCAGATTCCCCATGCCAGTGCAGCAGCAATTGCAAGTTGGGCCGCTGTCTTGTTGACCGAATTTCCGCGGCCATCTTTCCCCTTTGGATTGAGCAGCCCGAAGATCATGAACAACGCGAGCAGCCAAACGACTGCGAAGCCCAGCCTGAACACCGCGACAAGAACAGCCATTTTACCATTGTTCCATCGAATAGCCTGGCCGATGTTGTGCAGCACCAGCCAGCCGCAGCCGACTGCCAACACCATGATGCCAGCCATCGGCGTCTCCCCGGCCATCAGGAACAGGGATGCGACGACTGCAATGAACGGCATGAACACGCCGAAGGCAACATCAACACCGCCCGTGT
>JABJQE010000216.1 GCA_018663565.1 Phycisphaerae bacterium | reverse complement strand
TGTGGATCCAAAGATATTGCTCGGGGCACTCGGCGATGAGTTTCTCGAGGCCGCGTGTGTACCGCGCGGTCAAGTAGTAGAGGGGGTCGTCTTGATCTTTCCAGTCCTCGGGTTCGATGATGTCGCCAAGGACAAACTCATAGTGCAGTTTCTTGCCAGTACGGCGTGCCATGGCGACGACGATTGGCGTGTCGTATTTTATCGCCAGAAGGCCAATTGATTTGTAGGCCGAGGCAAGCCGGCCAAAGAATGGCACAAAGAGTCCGCTGTCGCCTGCATTCTGATCAGCGATGAATCCGAGTCGACCGCCGTCTTCAAGAATCTTCTGCATGATCGGTGTGGCGCCCCACTTGGTGAGCACTTTCAATCCCCATGCTTCGCGAATGCCGAGCAGCCACTTGTTGAGGAGCGGGGTGTCAAGGGGGCGAGCAAGGGCGGCCATGGGGTAACCCACGACTGACATGCCATATCCGAGCAGTTCCCAGTTCCCACAGTGGCCGGTCAACAGGAGTACCGGGCGATCGGAGGTCAAGACTGGAATAGAGTCCAAGGCACGATCGAAGTTAAGATGACGCTGCCAGGTGGAGGGCCTGATGGCTCGCCCCATGATCATGGCATCAACGCCGGCGAGTTGGAAGAGATGTTCGATTGACGCGATGGCAATTCGGCGGATCTCATCTTCACTCATGTGTGGGAAGCTGAGTCGAAGGTTTTCTTCTGCTCGGCGCCGATGTCGGCCTTGCAGTTTGGCGTAGCAACGAGCGACCAAATCACAGGTCGTGCGGTTTCGCTGTTCGGGGAAGCATTGCGCTACCGACGAGAGAAGTCGGGCCGGGACATATTCAGCAAGGTTGCGAATCGTGGATCTGCGGGCCATGGGCGTGACACCCTGTCTATCGCTTGACTGCGATCAAAGATCAGTTCGGCCTGTCAGAATGTCGAGTCGATTCTGGTTGAGAACCGGAATCTCAGCCTGTTGGGCATCCAGTAGGAGAGACTGGTATCGATCCGCGGCTGTACGCAGTCGTCGGTACTCATCCATCGCTTGAGTTGAGCCCGAGTTGAATGGCTGAACAGGCGTGTTGGGGGTCTCCCCAAGGACGAGGAAGTCGAGGTCACCAGGAATCTCATTGCCTCGAACGACGACACCGCCCCAGCGTTCGATACGTTCGCGGAGGTACTCAGCCTCTTGCTCGGTTGACTTCCCATTGCGGTCAAGATCAAACATCCCGTGTACGAGGAACTTGAACTGATAGTCAGGGTCGTAGACCGCGTTGGCGATGATATTGTCGGCGAGGATCGGGCGACCCTTGACTCGGCGGGTGACCTTGGCGGTAGAACTCGCATCGCCGATCTTGACAACCTGAATGCTGGCCTTGCCGCGGGGTTCTTCGCCGTCCTCGCCTGGGCGAATCTGGGAAGCACTGTCGTAGACCTCAAAGGTCATGCCAAGTACGATTTGATCATTACGGCCGCGATCGATATACACATGATCGCCGCCACCGATGACATCAAGAACTCGCCCATCAGCAAGCGTTGCGGGGTCGGCTGCTCGAAGTTGATCGCGGTTTAAGTTGTTCTTGAGCACGCGGTTCTTGCCCTTGAGTCGCTTGTTTTGAGCGGTCAGATTGTCGACCTCATCTTGCAACTCGTTGATTTGATAATTCATCTCATCGCGTGTATTGGTCTGCATGGATTGGAAGTTCGATGTCGCAGTTTGGATCTCGGATTGATAGCGCTCATCAGCCTCGGTGTATGGTTCGAGTGCAGTCGCCTCGGTGACAAGCAGGTCATCCCGTTCTTGAACAGCGGCGTTCAGCCTATCGTCACTTGCTCGTGCCGATTGCTCGGCGGCGGTCATGCCCGATTGTAAGGCGGCGACTTGCGATGTCAGTTCACCGAGTCGACGCTGGGCGTCCTCGAGACCATCTGCAAGTGATTGCCCAGGTTGCAGGGACAATTGGGTGCGGGCGTTATCAAGATCACTGAGGCTACCGTCCGGCGAGCCGATGGCGAATTGCCGCAGAGATTGATTTTGGTTGTAGAGATACTTGATGACGGACTCACGTCCGCTTGCATCCTTCAGCGGAGACAGCCACTCGGCGCTATTGCGTTCGGCCGCGGTGGCGTAGTCATCAAGTGTGGTGGCTGCTTTGGCGGCATCTTGCTTGGCAGTCTCACGTTGGCCCCACAGCAAGATTGAACCTGCGAGCAGCAAGATGGTCAGAATTACGAACACGATCAGGGAGACGACGACGCCTGTCCCAGCGGAACTTCGAATAGCCATTTGAGAAACAGTCTCCGTTGAGCCCCCCGAAAGCTTGTATTGAATGAAGGGCGAGCGAGGGAGTTTCGCCGCCCCCGGGCCCAACGTCAAGACGAAGAGGGGTACTCGCTTAGAAATGGCCGTTCTATTGGCTTGAAACAGCCACTCTAGCGACTTCATCGGGCCCAGTAAGGCCCTGGAGCACGGCTGTGCGGCCAGCATCGAGCAGGGTCGTCAAGTTTTTCTCGGCTGCGGCCGCCTCAGCAATTTCGCTTGTGGCCCGCCGCTCGAGCACTCGCTTGCGAACGCCGTCGGATACGACGAGCAGTTCGTAGAGCCCAACGCGGCCGTGGTACCCCGTCCCTCTGCAGTCGCGGCACCCTTTGCCACGGCGTAGCACGGTGCCTTCGCGAAACCGCAATGCTTCCGGCAGTGTGTTCCAGTCAGGTGCCCAGTCTTCACCGCACGAATTACAGACTCGCCGGACGAGTCGCTGCGCTAGCACGGCCTCAACCGAACTCGCTACGAGAAACGGTTCAACGCCCATGTCGAGTAAACGCGGCATCGCGCCAGCTGCGGTATTTGTGTGTAGTGTCGAGAACACCAAGTGTCCCGTGAGTGATGCTTGCACCGCAGCTTCGGCGGTTTCGCGATCACGAATTTCTCCAACCATGACAATGTCTGGGTCATGGCGAAGGATTGATCGCAGGCCAGCGGCAAAGGTCATGCCGACTTCTGCTTGCGTTTGTATTTGATTGATACCTTCGAGGTGGTATTCAACAGGGTCTTCGATGGTGATGGCCTTGACTTCGCTGGTGACAACTCGTCGCAACGATGCGTACAACGTAGTGGATTTACCTGAGCCTGTTGGCCCCGTCACAAGCAAGATGCCGTGTGGTGTGTGGATGCATTCGTCCCACCGTTCAAGCACATTCTCTTGCATGCCCAGTTCGCCAAGTGGCCGAAGTCCAGTCGATGAATCGAGAATTCGCAGCACGACGCCTTCGCCGTGCATCATGGGGATAGCCGACACACGAAGATCAAACACGCGACCCTCATGCCGCATAGAAATGCGGCCGTCCTGTGGCCGGCGACGCTCAGCAACATTCATATTGGCCATAATCTTGAGTCGACTGATGATGGCGGCCCGAAATCGATCAACAGTGCGAGGTACTGCGGCAGTAGTCAAGATGCCGTCAATACGATACCGAATGGCAAGCCGGTTCTCGTAGGGCTCGATGTGCAGATCGGTTGCGCGTTCGCGAATCGCTTCGATGAGCAGGTCGTTGACAAGCCGAATGACACTGGCCAATTCCGCTTGGTCTGTGTCGCTCGATTCGGCTTGCACTTCAAGTGGATCAGATTCAGCATGGAGTGCTTCAAGCGTGTCGCCTGCGACGCCGTAGTGTTGACGAATGAAATCTCGAAGATCCTCTTCGTTGGCGAGCACGAGTTCAATTGAAAGCCCGGTGAGGAGTCGCAACTCATCGAATGCAGTGAGTTCGAATGGGTCACTTGTCGCCACACGCAGTACGCCGTTTGATTGGTCAATTGGCACGCACTGCTGCCGAAAGACAAGACGAGAGGGCAGGACCTTAAGCAGTTCGGGTTCTGGAGTGATGGCGGTCAGGTCTACGATTGGCATTGAAAACTGTTCGCTGATGGCTTGGAGCATGGTGCTGCTGTCGACATGACCGAGCCGAACGAGTACCTGGTCGAGCCGCTCGCCCGTCCGTTGTTGTTCCTCGGTGGCTTCATCGACCTCGGCAGGGGAGACCACGCCCTGTTTGAGCAGTAATGCGCCAATTTCCATGGGGCCTACTGTAAAGGGGTACGGGACTCCGTATCATGTGCAACTTGGCCCGTTTTCAGCAGTTTTCCCTGAGGAGCCCTCCCCGATGCAGGCAAGCGACGTTCTTCAAAGCCTCTCCCGTCACCAATTGGTTGATGGATATCCACTTGTTGTTGATCTTGAGAAGTCTCAGGGCTCATGGATTCACGATGCCGCCACAGGCGAGAAGTATCTCGATGCCTTCACGTGCTTTGCCTCGTGGCCAATCGGGTTCAATCATCCAGCCATGAAAGAGCCAGCATTTGAGGCAGCACTGCTGCGGGCTGCTCAGTCCAACATCGCGAATGCCGATCTATACACCTCAGAGATGGCCGAGTTCGTTCGGGCCTTTGCGACCAACGTGACTCCCGACGGGTTCCCGCATCACTTCTGGGTCGCCGGTGGTGGCCTTGCGGTTGAGAACGCCATGAAGACAGCCTTCGACTGGAAGGCTCGCAAACTTGGTCGCACGGACTATCTCGCCGACTGTAACGATCTCACGATCGTGCACTTCAGCCAAGCCTTTCATGGCCGTACTGGGTACACGATGAGCTGCACAAATACGCTGCCCGACAAGGTTGGTTTGTTTCCACGATTCCCGTGGCCACGCATTCACAACCCTGTGTGCCAGTTCGATGTCAACGGCAATGTGTGCAATGACATCGAAGCTGAGGAAGCCAAGGCCTACGCGCAGCTCGACAAGGCCTTTGCAGAGAGCGCCAATCGAATTGCGGGGATCTTGATTGAACCTATGCAGGGTGAAGGCGGCGATAATCACTTCCGTCCTGAGTTCCTCGCCAAACTTCGCCAGTACGCAGACGATCACGAATGCCTTCTGCTGTTCGACGAGGTTCAGACGGGCTTCTTCGGGTCAGGTAAGCCATGGTTCTGGCAGCATCTTGGCACCGCGCCAGATGTAGTCTCTTTCGGCAAGAAATCGCAGGTCTGCGGCATCTACGCTGGCGGCAAGGTCGATGAGGTTGAGCAGAATGTCTTCAAGACATCGAGCCGAATCAACTCGACTTGGGGCGGCAACTTGGTGGACATGGTTCGTTCTCGTCGATTCATCGAAATCATCGTGCAAGATGGTCTTGCAGCGCACGCCGCCATGTTGGGCGACCGTCTGATGGACGGACTGCGTTCCATTGCCAAGGACACCGGAGCATTTACCAATGTTCGTGGTAAAGGTTCACTTGTGGCCTGCACCTTCCCAAGCCCAGAGCACCGAGCAGCGGCTATCACAGCGATGTTTGATCGGAAGGCCATGTCGTTGCCCTGCGGGACGGACTCGATGCGATTCCGCTTGCCGCTGAATATGTCCTTCGACGAACTCGACGAGTTGCTGAACCGCACCGCAGACTCCATTCGATCGGCGCATGCGGCGACGATCTCGTAGGTCTACGCCGTTTCCTCGCAGCCGAGGAAGAAGAGTCGATTTATTAGTCCGGCAGATCATCCGCTGAGCGGTATTCCAGAACGCCAGGCAGGATTCGACGTTGGAGCGCTTGCAGATCCGGTCCGTCGAAGATGACCCAGTGGTCGGGGATCCCGTCGACGCCCGCGTCTAACGCGTCGTAGAGGTTCGGCTCGGTGAGCTTGATCGTCTCGGTCGATCCATCCATATGAGAGATGTTGATACCCCGTGGGTTCCAGAGGCCTGGGATGTCGATCCAGGTCTGAAAGTTGGCGAAGTCACTGCCGTCCTGGTTGGGGTGCATCATGAAGCCATGCCCATTGTGTCCAGGCGGGCCGCCACCGATGCCGGGGTCATCCTCCCCGATCGTGCACATCGTTTTGGAGGGTTGCTTGATATGCATCATCGTTGGCGTCGGGACGGCGTACTTCACGAAGGCGTTC
>JABJQE010000215.1 GCA_018663565.1 Phycisphaerae bacterium | reverse complement strand
ACTTGGTTGAGAAGATTTCGCATTTTACCTCATCTGACATGGATCAACCCCGTTGAGCAGGACACTCATCTTGTTGCTCTACAGTCACTTAAGGCCGAGTAAGCGATGTCGCATCGGAGGGCCATATTCGACCATTGAGAGCCGAATCTCAATGAAAAATGAATATTCACGGCTTGACAAGAGCCGCGTCGAGGACCATAACGCCCCCCACGAAGTTTTTCAGGCCGCCGCATCAGAGGGGGCATTTAGGCGAGTACCTCAGATATGACCCACAAACTTGTCATCGTCGAAAGCCCGGCAAAGGCCAAGACCATCCAACGCTATCTCGGCGATGGATGGGCGGTTGAAGCCTCAGTTGGGCATATTCGCGACCTTCCGCGGCGAAACCCCAAGGGAAGCAAGGCTCCCGTTCCGGGTGTGGACGTCGAGAACGACTTCGCCCCGACCTATGAAGTCTCCACCGATTCCAAGAAGGTCGTGACCAAACTTCGCAAACTCGCCAAGGATGCTGATGAGATCTGGTTCGCAACCGACCTTGACCGAGAAGGGGAAGCCATCGCGTGGCACCTCGCGGAGTGCCTCAAGGTCGACCCGAACGTGGCGAAACGCGTGACCTTCAATGCCATCACGAAATCCGAAATCCAAGCAGCCTTCGCCAACCCGGCCGCCATCAATATGCCGCGCGTCAACGCGCAGCAAGCACGCAGGATTATCGATCGAATCGTAGGCTATCAAGTGTCCCCCCTGCTCTGGCAACGCGTTGCCGGAAACCTGAGCGCCGGACGCGTTCAATCGCCCGCAGTGCGATTGATTGTTGATCGCGAAAATGAAATCAGAGCCTTTGTTCCGGACGAATACTGGCAAACAGAAATTCGACTCACGCCAGAGGCGGACCACTGCGAGAAACTCGCAAAGGAATGGGCCACCTTGCATGAAGGTGAGAAACCGCCAACTCGCAAAGTTGAAACCCAGTGGCTCAGCAACAACAGCGGGTTCACCGCGACACTCGCCCGGCTTGGCGATGAATCTGCTGAGATGAAGCTCGCCCACGCGAAGTGGACTGCCAAATGCAAGACTGAAAAAGAACACAAGGCGCGCCTGCTAGAACTCGGCGAGTCGATTGGCCTGCTCAATCCGACGCTTGTGGAATCTGCTGACGAAGATGGCAAGGGACCCGCCGTTCGGGTCCTTCGCATCGAGGGCGATATGGACCCCTCCGCACGCTGGCAAGTCTCTGCCATTCAGTCAAAGCAATCGCGGTCCAAGCCACATGCACCGTTTATCACGAGCAGTCTTCAAGCCGCTGCGGCCAACACGCTTGGCTTCACAGCCCGCAGAACAATGGGTGCCGCCCAAGGCCTGTACCAAGGTGTTGAGATTCCCGGCGAGGGGCAAGTCGGCCTCATTACCTACATGCGAACGGATTCCACGCACGTCACCCCAGAAGCCATTGCCGCCGCTAGATCCTTTATTGATAGCACCTGGGGAAGTGACTACCTGCCTGAGAAGCCCATTGCATATCACTCGAGCAATCGCCAAGCACAAGAAGCACATGAAGCAATTCGCCCGACTGACCCAAGTCGCCGCCCCGAAGACCTACCGGCCTCCCTCCAGGAAGATCAACGCAAGTTGTACGGATTGATTTGGCGACGCTTTGTGTCTGGCCAAATGGTCCCGGCCGTCTGGGACCGCACCGAGTTCCGGCTCAAGCGGTCCGACCAAGAAACATCGGCAGAGTTGAAAGTTGCCGGTCGGTCATTGCACTTCGATGGCTGGTATCGAGCCGCTGGCGTGCCGAGTTCTGAAACAGATCAGACGTTGCCCAACTTGCAAAAAGGCGATGAACTCGCCGCCTTCGCGGTTGAACCGCGTCAGAAGTTTACAGCGCCGCCGTCTCGCTACACCGAGTCGTCGCTTATCAAGCACCTTGAACGCGAAGGCATTGGGCGGCCCTCTACGTACGCAAGCATCATTGAAAAGATCCAGCAGAAATACATCGAGAAGATCGATCGGTCATTCCACCCCACTCCAATTGGAGAGGTCGTGACCGAAAAACTGACCGAGGCCTTCCCGAGATTGATGGACGTGGGCTATACGCGATCAATGGAATCCGACTTGGACCGCATCGCATCAGATGATGCCAATTGGGTTGCCACACTGCACTCGTTCTATGGACCGTTCACAACGGCGCTCGCCGAAGCCTATGAAACAATGACGCATGCCCGGGCCGAAATGACGCCCGCGCCATACAAGTGCCCCGAGTGCGGCGCCAAAACGGGGTATCGACTCGCCCGCAGTGGCCGCCGATTCCTCTCCTGCTCAACCTATCCCGACTGCACATTTGCCACTGGTGTAGACCGGGAAGGCAAACCACAGATGGAGCAACGCGTCAACGTCGCATGCCCGGAAGATGATTCTCCGATGATCTTGCGACAAGGTCGGTTCGGTCCATTCATGGCGTCTGTGAATTATCCAGACGTCAAGATGGTGCTCAATGTCGACAAGAGTGGCGGTATCAAGATTCCAGCCGTGCCCCCACTGGTCACCGACCTGAAGTGTGAGAAGTGCGATAAGCCGCTCAATCTTCGCAACGGCAAACGAGGACCGTGGCTCGGTTGCAGCGGATTTCCCAAGTGCCGCGGACGCGGCAAGTGGGCGCCACTCGAAGAAGGCAAGAAGTCGGAACTCGAGGAAGCACTCGAAGCCCACGAGAAAGCAAACCCGCGACCGGTCATCAAGAGACTCGACGGAGACCCCATCCCCGAGGGCACCCCAGTAGCCGACCTCCTGCTGCCAGGCGAAGACGTCGAACTCGAACTCTTCGACGACAACGCCAAAAAAGCCTGATCTCAACAACTTAACCCGGAAAGCAAGGGGATCAAGGCCCCGACGCGGGGACCGACCCCGGGACCGTTGCCCCCACCTCCTACTCTCCCGCTCTCGCGGCGGAGTCACGACGGGACCAATACCCCATTTTCTCGCTTACACTGTGCGTATGGAACGAAGGACTACGCGGCAACTCACACTTGGCGATGATCGCACCGGACTTGTTCGGATTGGCGGGGACGCCCCCGTATCAGTCCAAACAATGACGTCGGGCTACACCTATGACATCGATGCGTGCGTGACCGAAATCAATAGGCTCGCTGCAGCCGGCGCCGACATTGTGCGCGTGGCAGTACCAAAGCGAGCCGACACAGAAGCACTGCCCGAAATCCTCAATCAGACCAGAGTGCCCATTGTGGCTGATGTGCACTTTCACTACAAACGAGCCCTCGAAGCAGTTGAGGCTGGCATTCATAAGATTCGACTCAACCCAGGAAACATCGATGACCGCGAGCAAGTGAATGCTGTCATCGACGCTTGCGCCCAGCGAAACATCCCAATTCGAATCGGCGTCAACGAAGGTTCGATTATTGAACGCAAGGACAAACAAGTCCGCATGGAAGAACTCGGTAAGTTCTTTGCCGATCATCGCCAAGGCCACCTGATGGCCATCATGATTGCCAAACTCGAGGAATACCTTGAGATCTTCCACGCCCGCGATTTTCACGACATTTGTATCAGCGCCAAGTCCATGGACGCGCGACTCGCCATCGACACGTACCGCGAGATATCAAAGCGGTTCGACTATCCGTTGCACCTCGGCGTGACGCACGCCGGCCCACGTGAAACCGGTTCCATTCGAAGTGTTGTGGCACTTGGAACTCTGCTTGCTGAAGGCATTGGGGACACACTCCGAATCAGCTACGCCAGCGATGCTGTCTATGAAGTAGAGGACGGCCTCGAGATGTTGTGGTCCCTTGGACTTCGCGAACGAGTCGGCGCTGAACTGATTGCGTGTCCGACTTGCGGCCGCATTCAAGTTGACTTATTCCGGCTCGTCCAAGATGTTCGCAGCCGACTCGCTGCGGATATTGAAGTACCCATGAAAGTGGCCGTCATGGGCTGCGTGGTCAATGGCCCCGGCGAGGCCGAGGGCGCCGACATTGCGGTATTCGCCGGTGACCGCAAAGGCATCATTTACGTCCAGGGCCAACGGGTCGCCAATATCCCGGAAGATGAAATTCTCGATCGACTGCTCGCCGAATGCCGCAAGTTCCAAGACCGCGTCCGCGCAGGCGAAGTCAAACTTGGCGAGAAAACGGTTGAGATAGTTCCCCCTGCTCCAATCGGCGAACTCGGCAGTGGCGTCGACAAGATTGCTCGGGGACAAGTTGAACAAGTCTCCATCGGTAAAACATGAATCGCCGTGGCTACACACTCATTGAGTTGATGGTCGTCTTGGCCATCATTGGTGTCTTGCTCGCGATGGCCGGCGGTGGGCTGGTTCTTGCCCGCAGGGCTGCAATTCAGACCACGCAATCGAACAATCTTCGGCAACTTGGCCTCGCCTGGGTTCAGTACAACACAGCGAGTCGAGGTCGATTTGTGCCCGGCTGGGTTTCGCGTCAGGCTCAGCGTGATCGTCGCATGGTGCTGGCCTATCCGGACACAGTGCTCATTCCACCCGCCCCATTCTTCTCTGAAAACGAGCCCAATATTGCGGGGCCATGGACGTGGCGGATCATTCCATATCTCAGTAATGACATTGCGACAATCATCAGCCACCACGACGAAGACTTGTTGCCGATTCTTGACTACGAACAGTATGGAGAGCAAATCGCCTTTCATCCCGCCTTTGGCTACAACGGCTGGTATGTCGGTGGACACCTCACGATTCCAGCAGATGCTGGCCGCACCGTCATGTCATTCTCAGCAGCACGACTAGGTGACCGCACCAAGGACAACCTCGTCGCCGAATCACTCGGTCGAATGAAAAACCCATCAAAGATCATTGTGTTCATGCCCGGCGCCATCATGAGTGAGCCCGGCGGGCACATGATTGCAGATGCAACGCCGCCGTCGTGGTTCGAAGTCACGCCACCATTCCTTGCGGATCAAGAAATGTGGCGCGTCGCAAGCCCAACTGATGTTGACACATTTGCAGAGAACGTCGCTGTACCACGGCTTGGTCACGGCATGGACCTTCCAGTCTTCCATGCCGATGGAAGTATCGATACCCACACGCTCAACACACTGAGGAACCAAAACATGTGGATTGATGCCGCACGTATCGTCGAAGGCACCCCAGCCGAGGAATTCACGCACGAGGCTGAATGATCTAGCGTGCGCCGAGTTGCGACACCCGCCCAGCAAAGCCACGCAATAGGTCGACTTCGCCACGGCTCAACGGCGAGTCGTTGATTTTGAAATGCATCGCGGGGATCCATCGCTCGTCGACCATGGTGTAGTCGCCACGCTCAGCAAGTAATTCGGCCAAACCCGACAAATGCCCCGCCCCGTACAACACAGCAATTGACTTCAACTCATCATTCGTGGCGATTTCTGAATCGGTTATCTGCATGGCCCGCTCGTTCCGAAGATCAATCAAAACTTCTTTGAATGCCGGACCTTGCATGGACAAGGCGCCATTGATTGCTGACTCATTCCCAAGCGTCTCGATAAGAACAACTCGAATGGTGTCCACGACTCGGCCACCAAAGAATGCATCGAGCGTGGGAATCATGCCAAAAATTCCCCGAACCAGACCGCCGACAAGTCCCTTTTCACTCAGCAGATCAGTGAGATCTTCGATTCGCTCACCGCGTGCTTCAAATGCAGCACCGACTTCATCGATCGACATATCGCCCGGGGTCCACGACATATTGCCATATGGCAATTCGTCAAGTTGAAAGACCAGCCCAAGCGATTCCGCCATGGTGCGTTGTAGTCCACCATCGGCCAGATCTGGCTTGGTTGCCAATATCTCCACCATGATATCTGCCGATACTCCTTCGCCACCAGGACAACCGTCAGCGCCAAAGCTCACAAGTTGCCGGGTTGATCCATGATCGACGCGGGTCAGCACCCAGGGTCTCCCCCAGCCATCACGATCAAGTGTGCGAGCGATGCCCACCATGCGTGGGCCATCCGCAGCAAGCGATGCGATCGCCCCATTCCAATCTGAAGCCTGTGACCCGGCGAGCATTCCTGCCAGAAGATCCGCCGTCACTTCCGTTTGTTCCGCTCGCTCAACATCGTCGGCGCCGCCCGGAGGCAACCCGCCGGTCGGCAAGACAGATTCAAACACGGTGCGATCTGATTCCGTCAGCAGCAACTCAACAGCGTCGTAGTAGGCAGGCTCGCCGATATGAATGACCCCAACCAGCCACACGCGTGGACCGCCGTCAACTGGTTCGTAGGCTCGCGCAGCGATTTCAAGTTGGCCGCCCGCTTCGTTCCACACTGGTCGCATCCAGCCAAGCGGCTCGACCTTTTCGGATCCGCTTCCGCTCGTTGCCAGTACGCATGCAAATAGCAATCCGTTCATGATGCTTCCTGACTTTTCTCGGGTGAGTACGCTCGGCCTGCGCGTCGATCGCCCTCTTGACCAGCTGCAACGAGCGCTTCGAGCCGGCCGACTGCTCGAGACGCCTGTCCACGAAATGACATGTATGGAAAGAGCGCCACAAGCGCGATGACCAATCCAAAGGCCGTCGTCAAGAGCGCTGCGGCGATGCCACCGGCGACCGCCGTAGGATCAGTCAATGTCGAGCGGCCGCCAAGCAATTCAAAGCTTTGAATGATGCCAAGCACCGTGCCGAGAATGCCAAGGAGCGGCGCCGCCGTGATGATGGTTGACATCGTCACCATGAATCGTTCAAGACGGCCGCGTTGATCTTCAACAGCTTCCAAGGCCACCGCATCGTTGGCGCCTTCTTCAACAAGCCGGCACGCCACGCGGCCATATGGCGTGGAGTCATCCGCCACGAGGCCTCTGACCATCGCAGCGTCACCGGTGCGGAGGGCATGATTCAGTCGCGAGAGCCGGCGGAGCGTCGTCTTGCCATTCACGGTAATCCAGAAGATTGAGCGTTCGACGACAAGGGTGATCGTCACCACGCTGAGAATCAGCAGTGGAATCATGACGTAGCCGCCCCGAGTCAATAACGAGGAGAGTCCGCTCGACCAGTCAGAAGTATCGAGTGGTACGGCCGAGATCATGGAGACGATCTGATGGGTGGGCAATTCGAGCATGGTCGATATAGTACGGACTTCGAACCTTCAGCCCGGCATTTGAGTACAAGACCATGACAACAGCCACAGCAATTCAAGAGGGCCGTGATGCACTGAGCGAATCCGCCATGCTCGTTGAGCACTGGCTGAGCACTTCCGTTGAGTGGTCGCAACTACCGACTCATCTCGCAGATGCCGCGCAGTACGGCGTCCTTGGTGGCGGAAAGCGGCTTCGCCCAGCGCTCGTGATACACAGCTGCCGCGCGGTAGGTGGCCATCACAACGCTTCCCTCCCCGCTGCTGCTGCCCTTGAACTGGTGCACTGTTTCAGCCTGGTCCATGATGACCTTCCAGCACTTGACAATGACGCACTACGCCGCGGGCAACCGACGCTTCATATTCACGCTGGCGAACCAATGGCCATCCTGGCAGGCGATCTCATGCTCGCAATGGCATTTGGCCTGGTCGCCGACTCAAACAACACCGCCGAAGTCCGATCACAACTCGTGAGCGAACTCGCCGGCGGCACGTCAGACATGGTCGCAGGACAGGTGTACGACACACTTGGCGGGCTTCCTGAGGAACTCACTCCGCTTGAGCAAGTCAAACTTGTCCATCGCAATAAAACAGGCGCCCTCATCCGATCAGCCTGCCGAATGGGAGGGCTCTGCGGCGACGCCTCGCGCGAGGAATTGATGGCGCTCACCGTATACGGCGAGGCGATGGGACTCATGTTCCAAGTGGTCGATGACCTACTCGATGTCACCCAATCAGCCGGCCATGTTGGCAAGGCCACGGGCAAGGATGCGGCCTGTGGAAAGCGAACCTATCCCGGCGTTCTTGGCGAAGCCGCCTGCCGCGACGAAATAGAACGATTGCTTGGCGAGGCCCTCAACGCCATTGGCTTCCTTGGACCTAACGGCCATCCACTTGCGTGTATCGCCGAATTGATGGCGATCCGAACTCGCTGATTCTGGGTCGACTTCACCGGTCTCACTGGTACACTGCTCAGTCGCTTCAGGCTGCAATTGGCCCCGTTGCCGCTCAGATCGCCTGAAACCAGGAGACGTTCATGCACCTCACCATTCTGCCCGGCATTTCTTCGCCAGCTGATCTCAAGGCCCTCGACCTCGAGCAATTGCCGACGCTTGCAGCTGAAATGCGGCATGCAATCTGCACGCAAGTGCAGCAGACTGGTGGACATCTCGCGCCCAACCTTGGCGTGATTGAGCTCTTCATTGCGTTGCACCGCGTCTTTGACTTTGGCCACGATCGCCTGCTCTTCGATGTAGGTCATCAGTGCTACCCCCATAAGTTGCTCACTGGACGCTTCCCCATGCTCTCGAAGCTTCGACAGCGTGGCGGCATGGGCGGCTTCCCTGACCCAAACGAATCCGACTATGACCTGTTTATGGTCGGTCATGCTGGGACTGCGATTTCAACTGCCACCGGTATGGCGCGTGGCGACACGCTCAAGGGTGAAGGATGGTCGCCAGAGAACCCTTCCGGTCGCCGCACTGTCGCCTTCGTCGGCGATGCAAGCATCGTGAATGGCCTCTCGATGGAAGGACTCAACAACGCAGGAACACTGGACCGCCAATTCTTGGTGGTGCTCAATGACAACGGCATGAGTATCTCACGGCCCCAAGGAGCCGTCGCCTCCTACTTCGATCGCTTGCGTGTCAGTGACACCTACCGATCAATGAAGGAAGCCGCAAAGGGCATGGTCGAAGGTATTCCTGGCGGCGGCGCCATCCGCAGTATCGGCCATCGGCTCGGCGAGGTCGCCAAGGACGTTGTGAATGAAGACCCCTGGTTCGAGAAGTTTGGCCTGCTCCATGTTGGACCAATTGACGGGCACGACATCCCGTCACTCGTCGAAACTCTCGCCACCGTCAAAGATGTCAACAAACCACTTGTGCTGCACGC
Source organism: Phycisphaerae bacterium (assembly GCA_018663565.1). Classification (GTDB taxonomy): domain Bacteria; phylum Planctomycetota; class Phycisphaerae; order Phycisphaerales; family SM1A02; genus UBA12567. The sequence goes on along the minus strand of JABJQE010000215.1, from coordinate 12,930 downwards.
CCACACCATCAAAGGCAAGGGCTACGAGTACACCGAAGGTGATGCCACGGCCTTCCATTCGCCAAAGCCTCACCGCGTCACGGGATGCCGAGTTGAACTCAAGAGCGGCGGCCGCAGTTTCACCGCCGCCTTTGGCGAAGCATTGTGTGATGTAATGGAACGCGATGGCACGGTCACCGCGTGCTCGGCTGCCATGGCAGATGGCACGGGCGTACAAAAAGCAATCGAACAGTACCCAGACCGCACGTGGGACACTGGCATTTGTGAATCTCACGCCGCCGACATGATGCTTGGGATGGCAAAGACTGGCCTACGCCCATTCTTTGCGGTGTACGCAACCTTCCTCCAGCGAGCGTTCGACCAGTGCTTCCAAGAAGCATCCCTGCAGGGGCTACCCCTGAGACTTTGCCTCGACCGCGCCGGTCTTGTTGGCGGCGACGGCGCCGTCCACCACGGATTCTGCGACGTCTCCATCCTCCGCACACTCCCGGGTGCTGTGCTCATGGCCGCTATCGACGAGCAGAGTCTTCGCGGCTCGCTTGAGTTCATGCGGACCTACGACGAAGGATTGACCGCCGTTCGGTACCCCCGCGATGATGTCAACGACATGCTGAGCAATCAGACCTGCGCCCCCTACGAATTGGGCAAGGCCGCCTGTATCAGACCAGCCGCTGACGCTGATGTCGTCGTCTTGGCCTTTGGCGTGCAAGCCCTGACAGCCATCGAGGCCGCCGACCAACTCGACTCTGAATTGACCGTTGAAGTCTGGGATGCTCGATTCGCCAAGCCAGTTGACGGCGATCTTATTGAACGCATCCTCAGCAGAGGAACGCCAATCTTGACCATCGAAGAGCACACGCTTATCGGCGGATTCGGCAGCGGCGTTCTTGAGCAAGCCGCCAGCCGCGGTCTTGATGCCTCGCTCATCGAACGCGCTGGGCTACCAGATCACTGGATCCATCAGGGCTCACGCGGCGAGCAACTCGTCGACGCGGGTCTCGATTTGAACGGTATCGTCGCCTCAATTCAATCTGCAGCCAATCGCCGCAAGCGACCAGCGACCGTTGCCGTTGAAGTGCCCCGTCGAGCAACCAGCGCACTCTAGAACGGCCCTTATTCGGTGCTCCGACATTCGGCAGTTCTAGAAGAGACGACCCCAATTCACTCATAGCCTCAGGCCATGCTGACACACATCACTGCGGCTCTAGCCATCTCATTGGGCGCAACTGACCCGGCGTTTCTCAGTGGCCAGGATGTCGAAGAGGCCATGGACGCCATTTCGACGTCCATTCTCGACTCGCATCACAAGAAGCGGCACTGGGACCCCACCAAGATGCCCGAAGGCGAGAGCACACGCCAACACCTCGGTGGCTACACCGCACTCGCTACGCTGGCCCTGTTGACCGCAGGGCATGATGCGCAGTCTTCCCCGCTCCGCGAAGCCATCACATATCTCCAGTCAATCGAACCCGATGGGACGTACGCCGTCGCATTCCGCGCGCAGGTATGGGCAAGCTTGCCAGACCGCTTTCTCCCTCAACTTCAACATGATGTTGATCGACTGATCGAAGCATTCCACTGGGAACAAGGTGGCTGGGACTATCTCTGCCGCCGCGTCAAACGTATCCCACGCGTTTCGCCGTCAACACGTCATGTGGCGCTTCTAGCACTCCATGCAGCCCACGAACGTGGCATTGCCATTCCAAAGTCACTGCTCGAGCGAATCGAACACGCCACCATTGAATCGCAGCAGCAGGATGGCGGATGGTCATACCACGCCGGCGACACACCAACCGGATCAATGACAGCCGCCGGCGTCTTCTCGCTTGTGCTCGCTGACAACATACTGAATCCAAAACGCAAACACTCGAGGCGGAGCAAGGCCCGGAACGCTGCAATGCAGAAAGGTCTTGCCTGGCTTGATGATCGTTTCGAGGCATCACCCTGCCCAGGCGGCGGACGCTGCGCAAAGTTTCCGATGTACTGGCTGTACTCCCTCGAACGCATGGCGCTCGCCACCGGCCGGCGACGTCTAGCTGGACGCGATTGGCTACGCGACGCCACGGCCGGAACACTTGATCGGCTCTGCAAGAAGTCAAAATCAGGCAGTTGGACCATCAAGAAAGGACGATCACTTGCTCAGTTACGCCAACGCTGCTTTGCGCTCATGTTCCTACACCGCGGATACACACCACTAGCCTGTGCTCACCTCCGCCTAGGCAAGGACGAACCAACGCCGCCCTGTGTCCCCCTGCTTGTGCAAGATCTCTCAGAGCAACACGAGCAGCAATCGTGCTGGCAGGAAGTTGATCTCCAAGACTCCGTTGAGGCGTGGCTCGAAGCACCGATGATCATCGTTCGCGGCGCAGGTGAACCGAAATTCATTCGAGATCACCGAACCACCATTGCGAAGTTCCTGCAAGACAACGAACACAATCCCCGCCCTGAAATCAAAGAAGTTGAACGCATCGCCGACTACCTTCGACGTGGCGGACTACTCGTCGCCATGACATCAGGCAGCGGATTTACACGCTCCATCAAACACATTGGATCACTCGCAGCCCCCAACGCAACGTGGAGCCGGCTCAACCGTGACCACCCCATAGCGTCATTGATTCAACCGACCAAGCAGTTGCCTCGAATTGAAGCCTTGAGCACACCAATCCGGCCGCTCATTGTGCTCATCAGTGGACCATCACAGGATGTCATGCCAAACCTCTGGGCTCTTGCCACCGAGCGTTCACCGTTCCCGCGGAGAATCGAAATGGGCCGCAAGATTCCCGTTGTGCAGTGCACTGGCACGCCGTACGAAGTCGTATTCGCTGCCGATACCGACGATCCCGTCGAAACAGGTGCTGCGGATGCCTTCGCATTCTGGGCGAAACAAACCGGCCGATCTGTGGAGGTGCAACGCAGCCCCCTTGAGAATATTGAAGAAGCGATGTGCATCGTCATTCAAGCAACTACCCATATACCCCCATGGCCAGTGATCGAACGCAATCTGAGAGGTGGCGCCACCGTGCTCGTGTGTGGACCTCCCGCTGTACTTGATCCCCTCCGCGAATCAGCCACAACTGCCGGATACCCGCAAGCCTCCGCACGATCCGCCCAGTGGAGCACAGCACGCGATCTCCCTGGCTGCCGCCCGGTCTCAACACCACAGTGGCGTTCCTATTCGAACCAAACCGGACTTGCGACCGCCGGCCTTGACCTGACCATGGCCACACATTCCACTGGAGGATCATTGATGCTGGCTCCCTCTGACCTGATGCATGGACTCCTCAACCGGCCTTGTTGGGGCATTCATGGCTATGCCAGCGAGACCGCGAGGCACATCCTCTGGAACATCGTGACTTGGGCGCATTCGTCGCATGCCTCGCGCACGCAGCGAGATCCCTATCCTGATGCAGCGGAGACAACGCACGATGAAGCATTGGACATGGATGACACTTGGAATAGCCGCGAGTCTGGGGCTCTTGCTCGGACTCTTGATGACACCAACGCTGATCGCGAGCTCATACATCATCGACACCACCTCACGCGACTTCAACACCAGGGCAACGGCGTGGCAATGGCTGACAACGCCTCCACCCGGAGGCCGAACGCCTCGCCTCACACACTGGCAAAGTGCCCTTGAAGCTGAACTGATCTCAAATGGGCACACCGAGGCATTGCTTGATGCCATGGTGGCCCTTGAGTCCCAAGGGATCTTCGGCTGGGACTCCAACAACATAGAGCTCATCCACCGTACGATCCAAGCGCTCAACGAGGCCGGCGGAGACCATGCCTCAACTGCCCGTCAACTCACCTCAAAAAGACCCCGCTTGTCAATAACGAACAAAGCAGAGACCATGCCCTAAATGAACGACACGAACAGCCACACAGAAAGCTCGCCCACCGACTCCGAACACCTTGCTATTCGAGTGCACATGATGCCCAAGGACACCAACGTGGCCGGCACTGTGTTCGGTGGAGCAATCCTCTCACTCATCGATCAGGCGGGCTTCTATCAAGCACGTCGATATGGACTCCATCGGTGGGTCACGGTGAGCATGGACGCCGTTGAGTTTCGACGCCCAGTGTGGGCAGGAGATGTCGTAAGCCTCTTCTCATCAACCGAACGAACTGGCAGCAGCAGCGTGACGATTCGAGTGCGGGTCATGGCAGAACGCTTTGAAACTGGAAAGACCGTGGAGGTCACCGTCGCTCGGCTAACGATGGTGAGCGTTGACGCTGCAGGCCATCCGATTCCGTTTGTAAGCCCCCCCTCACTGATGACCCCCATCGATCCATGAGTGCACCCATTCGATTGTGTTGTCTCGCCAGTGGCGGCGGACGAACCATCTTAAACATCCAAGATCGAATTGACGCGGGCATATTGAATGCTGTCATCGACTCAGTCATTGTGTCACGCCCAGACATCACCGCTATTGATCGCTGCATCCAACGCGGGCTCCCTGTTCGCACACCGTCCGCCACTGTTTCGATCGATGAATGGGTGCTCAGTGAACTCTGCGATCTTCGACCTGATCTCACCTGCCTCTGCGGCTACCTGCGGCTACTTCCGATTGCACCGTGGATGATCGGCAACGTCGTCAATATTCACCCTGCTCTGCTGCCCAACTTCGGCGGCAAGGGCATGCATGGCCAGCACGTCCATGAGGCTGTACTTGCCTCGGGCCGTCAAAAAAGTGGATGCACCGTGCATGTTGTAGATGCCCAGTACGACCATGGCCCCACTATTCTGCAGCGATCATGCATCGTGCACAGGGACGACACACCAGACTCACTCGCTGCTCGCGTGTTCGAGGCAGAATGTGATGCCTACCCTGCCGCAATTCAATTGATCGCCGAGGGCCGCGTCCGCATCAACCAAGGCCCCGCAGAGATTGCTCAGCCCGGTGAGCGATGGCCAGATGCCATCGGACAACCAAGCCGATAATCAGCCAATCAATCTAATGGGGCGGACCCGGGTACACTGAACCCCCTAGACGACGATCCTCCTTATGCCATCAACACAGCCATCCCGAGGAAATTTCCGCCGGTTCTTCCTGCGAGGTCTTGCTGTGGTGCTGCCTGCAACGCTCACGTTGTGGATCTTGGCCCAAGCGTACCTTTGGATCAATAATTCAATTGCTGAACCAATCAACGGTGGCATTCGATACGTCTTGCTGCAGTCTTTCTCTACATGGCCCACACTGCCTGAGTACTGGGGCATCATGCCAACCGCGGAAGATCTCGATCTCGCCCGGTCAGCCCTCGGGCTCAGTTCAAGCGACACATCTCAAGATGTCCAACTCGTCTTTGAATACCAGAAGGGCGTGGTTCATGGGTGGTGGAGCAACTTCTGGCCAGTCCGAATGGTGGGACTGCTGGTCGCCGTCATTGCGGTTTATTTAGCCGGCAGGCTTGTCGGTGGCTGGGTAGGCCGAGTGGCCTATCGCCAACTGGAACGCGCGATCACATCACTCCCGGTCATCAAGAAGATCTACAGTTGGATCAAACAGATTGTGGACTTCTTGTTCTCACCCCAAGAGAAGGCGATTCAGTTTCGCCGGGTCGTCGCAGTGGAATACCCAAAGAAGGGCATTTGGTCTGTTGGATTCCAAACTGGCAACGCGCTGCTCGCCCTCAAAGATCACGTCGGCGAAGACGGTATTACGATCTTTATTCCAAGCAGCCCAACACCATTCACTGGCTACACGATCACCGTCCCGATCGCCTCGACCATTGAGTTGCCACTCACCGTCGAAGAAGCCATTGGATTCACAATCAGTGGTGGTGTGCTCAGGCCCCCATCACAATCCACCCCACCTTCGCTCCCGACGCCCAATCGCAACGGCAACATCGACGAGTTAGACGAACATGCAGAAGGAGATGCACAATGAATATCACGATTACCACGCGACACAGTGACGCAACGGCGGCCATTGAAGAGTACATCACGAAGAAGGCGGAGAAAATTCCACACTACTTCGATCGTGTTTCTGCCATTGAAGTCGTTGTTGACCACCAAAAGTCAGAACACCTCGTGGAATGCATCGTGTCTGTATCGCACGGCGAACCTCTCGTATCACACGCATCGTCCGATGATATGTACGCTGCCATTGACAAGTGCACCGACCGAGCCATCAGGCAGGTATCCGACCTCAAGAGTAAACTCCAAGACCACAGAGATCACCGCCACCACTCGGGAGATGAATGATGAAACTGACAGAAATCGTTGTCCAAAAAGCCATTGCGCCCTCCCTGGAAGTCACAACACGCGACGAGGCCATTACGGCCTTGATTGATCTTCTCGTCAAAGCTGGCGAAGTCAGCGAAGATGATCGCGATTCCTTTGTCAAGGCTGTCGTCAAGCGTGAGAACCGAGGCTCTACTGGGTTCGGCAATGGCGTTGCAGTCCCACATCTGAAGCAAGCCTCTGTCACCAAAGTGATCGCGGCAGTGGCCAACATCACCAACGGCGTCGACTTCAATGCGCTCGACGGCAACCCCGTGTATTCCATCTTCCTGCTCATGAGCCCGGAGGATCAGCCCGAACTTCACCTCGAGGCCATGGAAGCGGTCTTTGGAAGTCTCAGCCAGGACACCTTCCGTAGATTCCTCAGGCAGGCCTCGACGGTAAAGGAAGTGGTCACTTTGCTCAAGGACGCTGACTCCCAGCAACTCTCCGCCTGAGCGAGCATTTTCGCAACGATTTCATGACGCAATCCGCCACACAAAAGGTCAAGATCACCAACCGGCTCGGCTTACACGCTCGGCCGGCGATGCTGCTTGCCGAAACAGCCCAGCGTTTTGGCAGTGATGTCACGGTGCAGCGAACGGATCAAGACGCTGGAGTTGACGCGAAGTCAATCATGCAGATCATGATGCTCGCCGCCACGGCTGGAACCGAACTCATCATTGCCGCAAGTGGCAATGACGCTGACGCGGCGGTACAAGAACTCGCCGCCTTGGTGAAGGCTGGGTTCGACGAGGCGTAGCGCCAATCACTCAGTACCTGACACACGCCGCATCAATTGATCGACACCTGCACCCGGCGAAAGTCCGTCAAACAACACCGCATGAACCGCTTCAGAAATAGGCATTTCGATGCCATACCGCGAAGCGAGCGCCATCACACTCCTTGAGGTCGCAACGCCTTCCACAACCGAATGAGTCCGCGATTCATAGGCTTCCAGCGATTCTCCAAGGCCAAGCGCTTCACCACAACTTCGATTTCGGCCATGTGGGCTAAAGCAAGTCGTGGCGAGGTCGCCCACACCCGCAATGCCATAGAACGTCTCGGCCGCAGCCCCCATCGACACACCGAGCCGAGTGATTTCAGCAAGGCCGCGGGCTAGAACGGCAGACTTTGCATTGTCGCCAAGTTGAAGTCCATCGCACATGCCAGCAGCGAGCGCGACGACATTCTTACACGCGCCGGCGAGTTCAACCCCAACCAGATCATCGCTCGTATAGATTCGCAGCCACGGCACGTCGAAACAGGATTGCACGCGAGCGGCCAAACCTTTGTCAGATGAGGCGGCCACCATCAAGGCTGGCCGATGCGCCGCCAATTCAGTCGCGATCGTCGGCCCCGACAAGGCGCACATGGCACCTGCAGATGGCACGGCTTCTCCGAGCACCTCACTCGGCCGACGAAGCGTGCCATTCTCAACACCCTTGGCCACACTCACAATGGGGCAGCCACTCGGAAGATCGCCGTCCACCCGTGACCACACATCGCCAATGAACTGCGACGGAATCGCGTTGATAGCCATCGTGCAGTTGTCAAATAGCTCGCTGCTATTGGTCGTGACACGCACCTGCTCATCGAGCCGGAAGCCTGGCATTCGCCCAGGATTCTCTCGCGTCGCCGCAAGATGCTCCACAACGTCTGGAAAGGGACCCCACAGGCTGACTCGCAGGCCCCGATGCACGAGTGCATCGGCCAATACGAGCCCCATCTGGCCATCTCCCACGATTGCGATTCGCTCAGACACCGGTCAAATACCCTCCATTGCACGCTGCAATGTGGAGCGTACCGCACGAACCACTCGCCCGGGTGGTGCGTAGTGCCTGCTGAGCGATGCCAGTGGCATCGGGTGGGGTCTATACTCCACGCCTTCCCCCCATTGACCACTGAGGACTCGGAGCAGTAGATGAGCGAGCAAGACGCGTTGAGCCAGACTTTGGAATCTCCCACCATGTCAGATGAAGGTCTTGGGAGCGAGGAATACTCGGCCGCAGGGCTGGAACGACGCCTCCTCGTGGCGCTTGGCGGTGGCGTGCTGCTTGGCACTGCCTGGATCGGCGGGCTACTTGGAGTGAATCCACAGATTGCCCAGATTCCAGCATTCCTCGGCGCGATTGTCTTGGTCGTTCCACTGTTGATGGGCGCCTGGCGTGAAATCACCACCGGCCGACCCGGTGGCGATGCCCTCGCCACCCTCGCCGTCTTGGCGGCCATGGCCTCCGAAATGTATCTTGCCGCCGGTTTCTTGGCGTTGTTTTTGTGGGCTGCCAATCTCGTACTGAGCCGAACGGCCTGGGGAGCGCAGCGAGCCATTCGCGACCTTGTCCACCTGACGCCTAACACAGCCCGCCGCGTATCCAATGGCACAGAAGAAAATGTTGGCCTTGCCGACCTGCAAACTGGCGATCTTGTGCGGGTCCGCCCGGGTGAAAACCTGCCAGTGGACGGTCGCATTGTCACGGGTGAGTCGGACATCAACCAGGCCTCGCTCACCGGCGAAGCTGTTCCAGTTGAAGTGCGTACCGGTGTTCCCGTGTATGCCGGTACGACCAACCTGACCGGTCAAATTGACATCGAAGTTACCGCCATCGCAGCCGAAACAACCATCGGCAAAGTGGAAGCACTTATTCGCGAAGCGGAGTCGAGCAAGACCAAGCGACAAGAGATTATCGAGCAGCTTGCGGGGTACTACTTCTGGATCGTCATCATGATCGCAGCCCTCGTGTGGTTCTTCGCCTCACGAAGCGGCGATGAGGCCGTCCGAGCAGAAGCATCGCTCAGAGCCATCACCGTGCTCGTGGTGACATGCCCAGGCGGGTTGCTGATCTCGCACCCGACAGCCATGGTGGCGGCATTTGCCGCTGCCGCGCGACTCGGCATCATGATCAAACAAACCCGAACACTAGAAGCGGCTGCCGAAGTCGACACGGTCATCATGGACAAGACCGGTACGTTGACGACAGGCATCTTTGCCGTCTCTCGCCTGAGCCCCGCTGATGGCGTAGATGGCGCTGCCCTGCTGCAAGCAGCAGCAGATGGAGAACAACACTCGAACCACCCGCTCGCCAAGTCGATTCTAGAAACGGCCAAACAAGCCAATATCGAACCGGCCACGATGGACCGATACGAAGAACTGCACGGCCGAGGCGTACTTGCCCACGCAAGCTCCGGCGATATTCACGCAGGCCGCGCGGCCTGGCTTCTTGAGATCAACCCTGAAATCGCAGACCAAGTCGCGGTTGTTGAAGCCAAGATTGAAGGCATGTCAGGTGTTCATGTCATGCGAGGCGGCCAGTATCTCGGCGCCGTCGGTCTCGAAGATGCTTTGAGATCGCACGCCGCCGAAGCGATCGCTGAACTGCGGGAACTCGGCTGCCGACGCATCGCCATGTTTACAGGTGACCGGTTGCCCGTCGCGACTCGCGTGGCTGAAGCGATTGGCATTGACAGCGTCGAAGCAGAATGTCTCCCAGAAGAGAAGCATCAAGAACTCAAGCATCTCATGGGACGCGGTCACCGCACAATGGTGATTGGCGATGGCATCAACGATGGTCCTATTCTCGCCACGGCTGACGTCGGCGTCGCCATGGGACTGAGTGGCTCTGATATCGCTACGAACTCCGCGGGCGTAGCGTTGATGAATGACGACCTGAGACATATCCCATTCTTGCTCTCACTCGCTCGCCGCACACGTTCAGTAATCAGTATGAACATCGGCATGTCGCTCTTGCTCGCCGTCATAGGACTCGCACTCGCAGCAACCGGCACCATCCTGACACTCTGGCTCGCGCCGTTCTACTACGCGCTTGGCTACGTCGTGGTTATTGCCAATAGCCTTCGGCTCGTTCGATTCGGCGAAGAGTTCAGCGAAGCCGAACAATCTCGCGCCGCCCACGAACAAGCCATCCATCGCCGCCGCGAAGCCAGCGAAGCACGACGGGCCCGTATCGCGGGAGTGTGACGCACCGATGTGGGGGCCGAGCCCCTTGCTCTCTGTGCGTTCATTGGCGAGATGATGCGGGGTGATAGGCCTCGAGGCGGGGGCTGACCCCAATCCCCACGCGTCGCGTCCTACGCAACCGTGATTGTGTCATCCAGGAACACGTCCTGAATCGTGTTGAGCAACTGCACGCCCTCGGCCATCGGTCGCTGGAAGGCCTTTCGGCCTGAGATCAAGCCGCTTCCTCCTGCCCTTTTATTGATGACAGCAGTACGGACTGCTTGGGCAAAGTCATCGCTGCCCGATGCGCCACCTGAGTTGATCAAGCCAGCACGACCCATATAGCAGTTGGCGACCTGCCAACGGCACAAATCAATCGGATGATCGCCACACAGCGTGTCGTACATATTGGGGTCGTACTTGCCGAAGCTACCGTGCTCATTCATCGCAACATAGCCACGATTATTCGTGGGCTGCTTCTGCTTTATGATATCGGCTTCAATTGTGACACCAAGATGATTCGCCTGAGCAGTCAAGTCTGCGGAGGCGTGATAGTCAGTGCCACCCACTTTGAAGTCATTATTGCGAAGGTAGCACCACAGCACGGTGGCCATGCCACGCTCGTGGGCATACGCGAATGCATCGGCGATCTCAACAATCTGCCGGCGTGACTCATCGCTTCCGAAGTAGATTGTTGCACCAACTGCAACTGCGCCCATATTCCAAGCCTCATCGATCGTGCCAAACATGACTTGATCAAACTGGTTGGGTGAGGTCAGGAGTTCGTTGTGGTTGATCTTGACAATGAAGGGGATTCGGTGGGCATACTTTCGCGCCACCGAGCCAAGCACGCCAAACGTACTCGCGACCGCATTGCAGCCGCCCTCGATGGCGAGCTCACAAATATTTCCCGGATCAAAATACATCGGGTTCGGCGTGAACGAGGCCGCAGCCGAGTGCTCAATGCCTTGATCGACCGGGAGCATGGAGAGGTAGCCACTGCCGGCGAGCCGCCCATGTCCATAGAGAGCCTGAATCGATCGAAGTACCTGAGGGCTTCGATCGCTCGCCGTCCAGACACGGTCGACAAAGTCACCTCCGGGCACATGCAGCATGTCCGCGGGCAGCAAACAGGTGTGACCAAGCAATTCGTCGGCCTCGGGGCCAAGAAGGTCCTGAACAGTGGTTGTGACGGTACTCATGGGGTGGGTTCTCCTGACAGGTGGGTCAGGATACCAATCCCACCATGCCGGGGCTTTATCATCCCAAATCACCATGAAGCCCCAACCAGGAGATCGTGTCCTCGTCGCCATGTCCGGCGGCGTGGATTCCAGCGTCGCAGCTGCCATGCTCAAGGAGCAGGGCTATGACGTCGTGGGCTGTTTCATGCGTCTTGGATCGCCCGGCGACGATATTGCTGGTGCCACCCTTGGCCACCGTGGCTGCTGCTCCATCTCGGATGCCAACGATGCCCGCAGCGTTGCGGCCAAACTCGACATCCCCTTCTACGCCCTGAACTTTGCAGATGACTTCGAACAGATCATCCGCTATTTCGAAGATGAATACCACGCGGGGCGGACACCCAACCCATGCGTACGCTGCAATGACTGGTTGAAGTTTGGAAAATTGCATGACTACGCCGAAGGGATTGGAGCGACTTGGGTCGCAAGTGGGCATCACGCGAGAATCGATCACTCAACTGGATCACCTCGGCTTCGCCGCTCCGCCGACCACGAAAAGGACCAGTCCTATGTGCTCTTTGGCGCTGGCGGTCTTCCAGGCGCGCGTCCGCGACGGCTCGACCAGATGATGTTCCCAATTGGTGACCTTACGAAAGACGAAGTCCGCGAACATGCCAAGTCACTCAATCTCGGCGTGCACTCCAAACCGGACTCACAAGAAATCTGCTTCGTTCCAGACGACGACTACGCTGGGCTGCTTGAGCGACGCCATCCGGATCGCTTCAAACAAGGCGTGATGCTCGACGCCGATGGCAATGAACTGGCAACACACGAAGGACACCAGCACTACACCATCGGGCAGCGACGTCGACTCGGCGTCGCAGTTGGTCATCCGCTCTATGTCATCCAAAAAGACCCCGCGGCCAATACCGTAACGCTCGGCACCAAGGACGATCTCGCCGCGATCAGCTGTACTGCAGCCGAGACGAGCTGGCACATCGATCCAATTGATGACTGGCACCCCTGCCGCGCACAGGTCCGTGCGCATGGCGACCCCCTGCCCGCCCGCGTTCGAGCCATTGGCGAAGACCGCATTGAAGTCGAGTTCAGCAGTCCACAAGAGGCAACTGCCGCCGGCCAAGCTCTCGTGTGCTACGAGGGCGACCTTGTGCTGTGCGGTGGCTGGATCGACTCGGTCCAACGCTGCCAATGACTACACGATTCACACACTCGCTGCCACCACATGCCATGCCAGGGGCCCGTATGCCAGTGCTCGCCGGCCACGTCGTAGCAACCGGACACCCGCTTGCCGCGCAAGTTGGGCTGGACATACTTAATCAGGGCGGATCAGCGGGCGATGCCGCCATCGCAACAGCTGCGGCGCTGACCGTACTGGAACCCACCGCCAATGGCTTGGGATCCGACGCGTTCGCCATGTCATGGGACGGTTCGCAGCTGCATGGACTCAATGCCTCGGGACGCTCGCCCGCAGCGGTCGATGTAAACCGGCTGTGTCGCGATGGCATTCCGCGAACCGGATGGGATGCCGTCACGGTGCCAGGCGCAGT
>JABJQE010000214.1 GCA_018663565.1 Phycisphaerae bacterium | reverse complement strand
AGGGCGGAAGCAACGGCGGACTACTCGTTGGCGCCGTGATGAGTCAGCGTCCGGAACTCTTCGGCGCCGCCCTGCCTGCGGTCGGCGTCTTGGACATGACGCGGTATGCCCAGTTCACGATCGGGCGAGCCTGGATTCCGGACTTCGGTGATCCGGAGGTGCCAGAAGAATTCGCGGCACTCTTCGCCTACTCGCCGTACCACAACCTGACGCGTGGCCTGACCTATCCGGCAACCCTGATTACAACGGCCGACACCGACGACCGCGTCGTGCCAGGACACTCATTCAAATTCGCTGCGGCCTTGCAGCATGCCCAGAGCGATGCGGCTGATGCGCCGCCGGTCTTACTTCGGGTCGACCGCAAGGCTGGGCATGGCGCTGGCAAGCCCACATCAATGCGGCTCGATGAAGCAGCGGACGTCTGGGCATTTCTGGTCGACTCGCTCGGTCGGGAAGGGTTTGTGGATTTGCCGCAGGCTGTGCAGTAGTTGAAGCCCTCGAGTCAGTCCCCGAAGCAGGGACCGACCCCAGAAGCTGTGCCCGCAATCGCCGCTGCTGCTGCGTAGCCACTTCTGACGGCGCCCTCCATCGTGGCAGGCCAGCCTGATGCGCACCAGTCGCCGGCAAGATACAAGCCTTCGATATCTCCCCCAGCGCCGCCAATGGGACTTGGCGCGGGCCTAGGTCGCAGGTGCTCAGCAGCGGGTGTTGCGCGGAAGGTTGCCGTACGTTCCTTGACTGGACGGCACTGCACGACCCGGGCCTGAGCGGCCTGTGGGTAGGCAAGCACGATGGCTTCCATCACTCGCTCGCGGATTATTGACACATCAAAATCCATCCATGCGTCCGCTCCGCTGATAACGGCATGAATGTGTTCAATCCCCTCAGCATCGACACCCTTGTTAAACAGCCAGTGCACATCATGACCCGGCAATACGAGATGCTGTTCCGTCATGACAGACCGGTCGAGCATGATGTGCACACCGAGGATTGGGCTGTGCCCAAGCTCCTCAAGTCTGTTGAGGCGACTATCAAGAGCCCGTTGCTCCTCGGTCAAAATGGCGTGCAGTCGATCCCATGGCACCGTAGACAAGACCGCTTGTCCGCGGTGGAACCCATCTCGTGTTTCCACACCAATAGCTCGGCGTTGCTGCATAGCAATGGCATTCACACTACAGCCCAGCCGCACCTCTCCCCCGCCATCCTCAATATGCTTGATGGCAGGAGCGTAGAACTCCTCCAGCGGTTTCGTCGGCACACCCATCGTTGCTTGCCATCGCCCAGCAAGGAAACCGTCTTGAAATACCTGGAGTCCGTGCACGGCCGCGACCTCATTGCACGAGATATTGCAGGCACTCACGATGACTGGCTCCCAGAACAACCTTCGGACGCGTTCGCCCTGTCGCCACTCATCAAGCAAGCTCCGGAATGTGCGGTCCCCCACCGTAGCACGCCCGCGTACACCCATGCGAAGCATTCGCCACATGCCACGCTTGAGTTCTCGTTTGTCCGCCCTATTCAACAGCTTCATTCGCCGAAGCGACCCCGCCATGTGCAGTGGGGCCGGAAGCCACCCGGGACGCATGATGTCACGGCCGCCATCCGCACGCAGCCACGTCGTGGACTCATGCCACTCAATGTCGTCAACGACCCCGAGACGCGTGTACAAGTCGAGCAGTTCGGTGCAGCAGCCCATAAGCACATGCTGGCAGTTATCGAGTGAGCGGCCACTGCGCCCGTCTGTGAAACTGCACGCTCGCCCACCAAGTCGACGCCGGGATTCGAGCACGATTGGTCGCCATCCGGCATCAATGAGTCGCAAAGATGCCGAGAGCCCGGCAAGACCCCCCCCAATAACAATAATGTCCCGGTTCATGGCTTTGCTCGGCATGCCCGCAGCGCAATCCAAACCTTGGAGAGTTTCGAGAGTCGAACTCCTGGGATATGACAACATCTCGCCGGGTCGCGTTCAATGCGATCAAGCAAGGCCGAGTAGATGGCGGTCATCGCACGAAGTGTCTTGCGGCAGTCGGCCGACACCATGTCTTCAAGCGGCGCGGATTGGACATAGCAGGATCTTGCCTTGTCGATCCATACGCGGAGTACAGCTTCGCATGCGACAGGCTGCCCCCACGATGCAAGTGAAGCTGGATCGAGGCCACGCGAACCTAATGCGTCCATCGGGATATAGCAGCGACCTTGCGCGGCATCCTCGCCCACGTCACGAAGAATATTGGTGAGCTGCAGTGCAATACCGCGCTGCACAGCAAGTTCGACTGCGAGTGGGTCCGAATAGCCCCAGATGGAGATGCAGAGCACGCCAACTGTCGACGCCACCATTTGGCAATACTCAATCAAATCATCTGAGGTTTGAATCACTCGACTACTGAGATCGTCAGACTGACCACGAAGCATCTCAGAAAATGGCTCGTGCGGAATATCCCATTCGCTCTTGAGCCATGAGAGGCCGATCCACATCGCGTCCTCGCCTGATTCCGGGACGACTCCGCCAGAGAGGATCTCTTGTGTGCGAGCGCCGAATGCATCGAGCTGTCTCCGGGCATGCTCACTATCCACGCAATCGTCTACAAGATCATCCGCTGCTCGCATCCAGGCATATAGGGCGTACAAGGCGGATCGCTTTGGCTCCGGAAGCAGCCGAAGCCCCCAGTAGAAGTTACCAGCACGCACTTTCACGACTTCTCGGCAAGTAGCGAGCGCGTCATCGAGTCGTAGCGTGTCGCTCACGTACTTCGCCCCTTCCGTGACGCCTGCCACAACATCCACAGTTTCTGCGGCTTGGATAGGGAAACACGGAACAACACAGTTTCGCAATCTGATCGCTCGATCGCGTCGAGAATCGACAAGCCTCCAGCGGAAAAGAGCCACAACATCGGGCGGATGTCAGGCGTGACGGACTCCATCAAGCCGCTCATTTTGAGCAGCATCGGCCTAGTACGTGCAATGAGCGAACTGACGACTTGACGATATGACGATAGGAACTCAAGGTCCGGCGCAAAGCCTTGCTTCACGGTAGTGGCCAGCCGTTCATTAAAATCATCAGCCGTTGCCATATCGCCGGGAATATAGATGCGATTTCGCTCCAGCATATCTCGATGAACGTCTTGCCAATGATTTGTCAGTTGCAGGCCAGAGCACACAGAGTCGCTCGCTGCAAGCTGCTCGTCGCTCATGGCCTCGCCGGAGAGTTGCAGGACAAGGCGACCAACTGGATCAGCGGACCCAGCGCAGTAGGCCAGCACATCATCCCATGTTGCGTATCGGTTCTGACGCTGATCTTGTTCGAACGCATCGATGAGCCGATCAAAGTTCACGCGATCAAGGGCTTGGGTCTCCAAGACAGTCGACAACGCGACGAAGATGGGGTGTCGCGTTCGACCGGCAAAGCAGTCGTCAAGCTCGGACCGCCACCATCCGAGCTGATCAATCGCCTCCGTGGGACTTGCGGCCTCATCAGCGAGATCGTCTGCCCACCTACTGAAGGCGTACACGGCGCAAATTCCGTCTCGCATTCGATCCGGAACGAATCGGCTCAGCACACTGAAGTTTTCATAATGGCCGAGCGTGAGCTTGCGGCACCATGCCATGGCCTCGTCGGAGCCGAGCTGCTCGGTGTGCCCTTGCCCCCATCGTTCCATCAGGTGGTTCAGTGTGCTGCCCATTGAGTAGAGCAGGTTATCATGCACCCCATCAGCGTGAGTGATCAGATTTGTGCCTCTCAGGAGCGGTGACCATGAAAATAATGCTGGCCAATCCCCGCGGCTTCTGCGCTGGCGTCTACATGGCCATCGATGTGGTTGAGCAACTCCTCGATGTCGTGGAAGACGAACTCATTTACGTCTTCCATGAGATCGTGCACAACAAACACGTCGTGCAGAGATTCGTTGATCGTGGCGTTGTGTTCATTGAGTCAATCAACGATGTGCCAGAGGGGGCCATTTTGGTCTTTAGCGCCCATGGCGTAAGCCCCATTGTTCGAGAGCGAGCAACCAAACGATCGCTGATCGCCATTGATGCCACCTGCCCACTTGTGACCAAGGTTCATGCCGAGGCGATTCGATACGCCGCAAGAGGTTGGCAGATTCTGCTCATCGGACATGAGGACCATCAGGAAGTCATTGGCACGCGGGGCGAAGTTCCCGAGTCAATTCAAATTGTCGACTCT
>JABJQE010000213.1 GCA_018663565.1 Phycisphaerae bacterium | reverse complement strand
GTGTTGGCGTCTTCTTGAGCGTCGTAGCGCCCAATGATCTCTCCGTACCAAGTGCACTGGATCTCACGCTCTTGCAAGATCGGTATCAGGGCGTTGCTGCGACTACTGCAATCGCCGTTGGCGGCCAAGGAGTTGGAAGTTTAGTGATTCTGGGCATTCTGGCTGTTCTGGGTATAGGCGGACTTGGCGCGTTGCTCGCCGCCGCGCTTGATCGGCCGCCCCGCACGATTGGTGGTCTTGTGCTTCGAATGCAGGCCTACGCCATTTTGTGTGGCTGGTTGATGTACGCCATGACACGTGGATTCGTCTTTGATCGATACCTTCTGGTTTGGTGCGCAACGTTGCCGATCGCGTGGGTGTTGGTGTTGCCCCGTCCGCTCGTGGTGCTGCAAATCTTCCCGCTGGTCGCATCGCTCGCGTGGTTTGTCTATACCTGGCTGTATTAGCTACGGCGTGATAATGCCAGGAGTCTCGCCGCTGCCGGCTGCCGCTGGTTGAGCAGCCTGCTGAGCAAGCAACTCAGTGATCTGCACGAATCGGCTTCGAAGCTCTGTCAGCACGGCTGAGAGTTCGGTGGACTCGTCCTCTTTGAGATTGCCCTTTGTCTTCAATTCAATCATGGCAAGTAGATCGATGGCAAACTTGGCGCCCTCGAGATCAATCATGACACCCTTGCCGGATTGGTCCGGCATGGCGCCAAGGCCCATTACAGCTTGGGAGGCGAGAAGCCCGACAAGCCCTTTGAAATCTGGTGGGGGAAGTTTGCCGCCCCCCTCGCTTGGCGTATCAGTCTTGGCCGCCTCAGTTTGGGCCAACTTCTCTTTCTCGGCTTGGGCTTCGGCTTTCCAATCAGAGTCCACGTGGATCTTTGGGGTTTCGTCGGTGGTCATGGTGTGGTCTCCTCTGTGGGTGCTGCGGTTTGGTCAGATCGAGCAGTATAGGGCCCACTTCGCGGTATCATCGCCATCCAATGAATACCAACGCATGGATCTTGGTCGGATTTGTTGCAGCGGCGGCATTGCTGCCCGCGTGCAGTGAGTACTCGGGCCCAACTGGGGCGGCCTTGTCGCTGGGCGATTTTTCTGATCAGCAGCTCAGTACACAGCAGCGGCCCACTGTCGAAGACACTGATGCAGCTCTGTCGATGGCAGGTCTTCATGCGCGCCCCGCGCCACGGCTCATGCCTGAGCGGCCGGAAGAGTTCAGCACATTCTTTGGAATCGACGGCCAAGTTGGATCGCCGGTCATAGTTGACAGTCTGATTGGCCAGGTCAATGGTCAGCCGATCTATGCCGATGAAGTGCTCGCGCCGCTGATGGATCGTCTGCAAGCAACCTACGAAGACCAGCCATATTCCGTCTTTGTGCAACAGTTGAAGAGTCTTGTCTCTCAGCAACTCCAATCATTCGTGCAGAACGAATTGATCGTTGCTGAGTCTCGGGCAAGTTTGTCGGATCAAGAACAGACTGGCTTGCTCGCCTTCATGGACAAGATCCGCCAGGACGCGGTCCGAAAGCGTGGCGGCTCTGAGCATGAAGCGGCACGCCGATTGATGGAAGAGGAAGGAAAGACGATTGATGAGTACATTGATGACGAACGTCAGAAAGTGCTGATCGGTGAGTTGCTCCGCGAGAAGGTCACACCACAGACACTTGTTGCCTGGCGTGATATCGAACGAGCTTATCGCGCACAGGCCAGTGTGTTTCAGCCGAAGGCAACGGTGACGCTTGGCCGCATCAGACTTAAGACTGATGGCAACGAAGAGCGAATCAAGCTCATCGGGGACGAACTTGACGCTGGCGTGGCCTTCATGACTGTTGCCAAACAAGCTGGAATGCCAAAGGACGGCGAATGGCAGACGTTTGAGTTGCCTGAGGGTGGTATCGAGGACGTTTCGCTCAGTGCTTTCTACAAGCCATATTTGAAAGAGATCCAAGACGGTGGAACGACCCATAGCTTTGAACGCAAGTCCTGGACGATGTGGATTAGTGTGATTGAAGTATCACGTCCGCCTGCTCGAAGCCTTGACGAGCCAGATGTGCAGCGGATGCTTCAGCAGCAGTTGATGCGTGATCGCAGCCAACGGGATGAATGGGAATACGTGCACGATCTCTTGCAGCGTGGTATTCACGATGAAATCGGGGCCATGGTTGAGCGTGCGCTGTTGATCGCGATTTCTCGGTTTCCACCGAAGTGAATCGCGCGTCCGCGTGGCAGTCCACTTGGCGACGCGGCGAACGCGCTATTCGATGGCATCTGCGAATTCGCGGGTGGCGGCTGCTTGGCCAGAACGTTCGAATCGGTCATGATGAACTTGATCTTGTCGTCGTCCATCCACATCGATCAGTTCTGGCTGTTGTCGAGGTGAAAGCAACACGCGGCCAGTGGCCAATCATGAGCCGGGTGACCGAGGCCAAACAATATCGCCTCGCCCGGGCTGCTTCCCGGCTTCCAGTGCGTTGGCGACGAGACCGGTTGATGCGGTTCGATGTGGGCCTTGTTCGGGTGGGGCGATGGAGGTGCAACGTAGAGTATTGCCCCGCAGCCTTTGAGGCCCCATGCGTCTAGATACGTATTAGCATTCTCCTTGCATGTTTGGTGGTCAGATGTACAGTGCATACATGTTGAATCCACCACGAGTATTGAGTTTGGCCGTGTGTATCCCGATGCTTCTTGTGTTGCCGCTGCATGCTGCAGAGCCTGCCACTGAGTTGCTGTATTACGACGGACTCGATGCGCAAGGGAATCTTGTCGGTGGTGTGGTAACCGTGCCGTTGCCGACCTTGATGCACGAGAATCTTACGGGCGGAGGTGGGTCTGAATTGATTTGGGGAAGCGGTGATTCATCTAACCGTATCGACATTGCCATTGTGGGCGATGGCTACCTGGTGGGCGAACTCGGCCTGTATGCCACGCAGGCGGCGCAGATGACCTCGGCACTCTTTGCAGAGGAGCCCTTTGCCTCGTACTCCGGGCTTTTCCTCGTGCATCGTGTTGATGTGGTATCTAACGAATCGGGCGTGGATAATGATCCGTCTGAGGGAATCGATCGCGACACTGCTATGGACATGGCATTTTGGTGTAGTGGCATTGAACGCTTGCTCTGTATCAATCTCTCTAAGGCATTCGGATACGCGGCCGCTGCTCCGGCGCATGATCAGATATTGGCGCTTGCGAACTCAACGAAGTATGGCGGCGCGGGTTATACAAGTTCAAACCTCGGCACGGTGTCAGGTGGTAATGGGTCAGCCTATGAAGTGGGCATTCACGAACTCGGTCATAGTTTTGGCAACCTTGCTGATGAGTACACCTACGGAGGTGGTTCGGACTATCCGTACGGAGAGCACTCCTCCCCGAATGCATCTATCCAGACCGCTGCTGAAATGATTGCGTCTGGCACAAAGTGGGCTGAATGGCTTGGGTTCAGCGACCCACAGTGGGACGGTCTTGTTGATACTTTCGAAGGCGCGGCGTACTACACCAATGGGATTTATCGCCCAAGCAATAATTCAAAGATGCGGGCGCTTGGGCGACCGTTCAACCCACCATCTGCGGAGGCGCTCATCTTGGAAATGTACGCGTTGGTCGATCCGCTTGACTCATGGACGCCAACAGATGCCGTATTGCATGGAAACGAAGTTGTCGTAGCTCAGCCAGTTCAGCCAGGCGGGCATGACCTGACAGTGTCGTGGCTTCTTGATGGATCAATCATCGCAGGCGAAGTGACGCCATCGATAGATCTCTCATTGCTCGGCCTCACGCCCGGGGCACACTCGATTGCTGCGGTCGTTATTGATGAAACACCTTGGGTTCGCGATGAAGCGGCGAGGGCGGCCTTGATGACCAGTGCAGTCAGTTGGACTATTGAAGTCGAGCAGCCATGCGAGGGCGATCTTGATGGGAGCGGGGCGGTGACGATCGATGATTTGCTCGCCGTTGTTGATGCCTTTGGTAGCGATAATCCATCTGGAGATGCCAATGGCGACGGTGTCGTCGACGCGAGTGATCTTCTGGCCATTCTGGCGAACTGGGGTACGTGCCCGTAGCCCTTTCGGCGGACTGCATCTTCACCCTTCGGGTAGAACTCGAGCAGCATCTACTTTTGGTGGCGGCGCGCCAGTCATGGCTGCCGCGATTCGTGGTCCATGGCCATGACTCGTTTCGATGTACGCCTTGTATCGATGCTGTGTTCCGGCGATGGCCGTTCCAGCAATGAAGACACCCGGCACGCTCGACTCCATCGTGTCCGAATTGAATACGGGGGCATTCTGCTGGCCTGCACAGTCGACGCCGAACATGCGAAAGAGCGTGTCATCTTGCTCGTAGCCAATTTGAAGAAGCACATCGTCAATAGGCACGTTGAATTGCTCGCATGTCTCAACATTTTCCAGTACGACGTGGTGTGGGTGAATCTCAAGAGGGCGGGTCGGCATGCACGATCTGATGCGTCCTTCTTGGATGAGCGACTCTACCTCTGGTCTTAGCCAATACTTCACGCGTTCATAGATACAGTTTTGTCGATACGAGATTGTCACATCGGCATGCGCTCGCCAGCACCGTAATGCCGACTCCACGGCCGAGTTCTTCCCGCCAATAATCAGCACACGCCGGCCAAAGAAGCGGTGGGGGTCGCCAAGAGCGTTCTGCACATGCCCAAGTGATTCGCCCGGAATACCAAGGGCCCGTGGCCGGTGGGTACCGCCACACGCAATGACCACCTTGGCGGCGTGCACCTGATGGGTTCCGCCGGATGGTTCTGACAAGGTGACTACGAAGCCATCCTCCACTTTCGTGGCCGCTGTGACTCGGTTGAATGTCCACACTTCAAGTTGACGGGTGATCACAACGCTTCGGAGGTAGGCGAGGTACTCCTCTCCCGTGATCTTCTCTTGAGTTGGCACCGGGCAGTCGATGCCAGCGATGGCGAGCCGTTCTGGCGAGCTGAAGAAGCGAGTGGATGGTGGGAAGAGGCGAGCGATGGTGTGCCCGATTTCACCTGCATCCACATTGAGCGATGAAATCCCAGCATCCTGAAGCCAATATCCCACCTCAAGTCCTATCGGACCGGCGCCAATAATTAGCACATTGATGCGTTGCATCGCCGTAGACTACCGCCCTGAGTGGAGGATCTGGTTTGACAGCGATATTTGGCAGCCTGCTTTGCATTCAATTAGCACTCTCTACGCCGCCTGGTGTCGATGCCTTGCTTGCGCCGCAACTCATGACCCGCGATCTGCCCGTCATTATTGAGGTCATGGATCTCGATCCGCAGCAGTCCACGATATTGGATGACTTGCTGAGCGATTATCTGACACAGATCGATGCCGAGCGGACCAGTGTGTCGGCAGCCTTGCGTGAACTTGATCCCGCCGATCTTCATGCACAGTGGCAAGCTCCGAACTGGGCTAGCCAGCGAAGTGCGTGGCGAGAGGTTCGCGCAGAGGCCTCCTCCATCAAAGATGCCGCAGCCGCTGCGATGTGGCTCGAAACGCAGCGAGATTGGGCCCGAGCCGAACTTGAGGAGATTCTCACGACGCAGGCAGTCGCAACGCCTTCCGAGCGATCTCAGATGCTCGATCAGTGGCGGCAGAAGCAAGCCACCATGAAGGCGAACTTGGTGCGGGATCTTCAACTCGTTCTCGACAAGGAACGGGGTGAGAAGTGGGGCCTTGTTGAGTCGGCACTTTTGCGGCAGCGCACGCCGTTTGGCGAAGCATTTCCTGGCGAATCGCTTGATCTTGGCAAACTCGTTCGCAATGAATTGGCGCAGCACTACCCATTGTCGCCCTTCATGAACAAGATGATTTCGGAGTATGACCATGCGTGGGCCGAAGCCGCCGCAGCACGCGATGAGAAACTGGCCATCCTGTGGCCACTCAAACTTGACGCCAAGGAGCGGCGCGATTGGATTGAGCAACTGCGTATTGCTCGGCGTGAATCTGCAACTCGCAAGACTGTGGTGGAGACCAATCTGAAGTGGTATGAGAAGTTCACAGCAGTGATTCCGAACGATCAAGTCATTGACTTTCAGAAGTCCGTCAATAATGCGATGCACCCAGATATATTCACGCCGCCGCTCGCTGAGCGCGTGGTCTCCCTAATGCTTGGTGATTCGGCAGTCGATCCCACGACGCGATCGATCCTCAAGGAATCTCGATTTCAATTCGGAGCTCCTCGATTGTCGATTGCTGCAAATGAACGTGAAGCAAGCAGGGCCGCTGCCCCACGTCGGATGGTGGCACGAGCAGAGCAACGGGCGATGGCGGATGTGTTTGGACCAACAGCGCTCTTTCAATTGGTCGAATCAACAGAATCTGATTCGCTCTCCCGCGTGACCCGGCTTTCGAATCGCCGCCGAGGCATTGACGCGGCTTGGCTGAAACATGTCCGCGATACCGTTGGTCCAGAAGCATGGGTGGAGATACCGGTGGAGATCAAACTTCCGCCGGCCGTGTTTCGTACTGAGCTCGTTGATGAGCACGGCGAACCGCTGCCACTGAAGTTGTTGCCCTGAGTACTGTGTTGGAGCATTTTGTCATGAGCATTCGAATTCTTGTTGTCATTGCATTCATGATGGGTGGCTTGGCATCTTCAGCGGCCAAGGCCGCGCAGCTTCCGGGTCTCCGTCCATCTGATCTTGGTCGACTTGCATTTGACCGATCCGATATTCGAACACTCAATGTGGCGGTGCCGCTTGAGGCTGCTGATCTCCAGCGTGCGTATGAGATAATGAAGACCTACGAACGAGCGGTGCAAGAGGGCAGCCGTGATGTTGTGGCCGCGATAGCGTCGCTTGATCCGCCAGCTCTAGCAAGCGCGAAAGATCTTGAGCGATCCCAAGAGCAGATGGTCGATTCAGTGCGTGATCGCATTGAGGCAAGACGACGTGCTGGCGAGTTTCGCGATGATCCGGCCGGTTTGCGAGAGGCGTGGCAAGAAGCCATGGATGAAGCTGAGCGGGAATTGAAGCAGGCCCGCCGAGACAGTGCTCAGGTGGACGGGTGGAACGAAGCATTTCGCAAGCAGGCGATAGTGCTTGCGGTGTGGTACGAAACTCGGGCCGAGTTGAAGGCGCAGTTGCGATCCGATCTCGAGGCGCTTATTGGCAGTGATCGGATGGATCAACTCGCTGATTGGTGGCAGCACACGCGTCTAAGCTCATCCATCGCTCGCGCACGACTTTCGGGCGAGGGATACGACCCATTTTCGCATGTACCCGATGCATCCGATGCCGTTGGTCTATTCCGCGCCGAATGGGAGGCTGCCCACATCATATTGTTGGATGCGCGGGATGCCGCTATTCGGCGCGTGCCCCTTGTCGCCGCGGATGCAATTGCTCGCGGCGATCTGCAATCACTTCGGAATGCGAGAACCGACTCGATGGCAGCGAGAGAGGCTGTCCGCGAACATGCCCTAGCGGGTGCTGAGACGGTTGCAGTGTTGCTCGATGATGAGGCGGCCGCTGCGTATGTGAAGGCTGCGAGCCGAAAGGCCTTTCCGGCAGCTTGGCGGCGTGACCGCGCCGCGCGGGCGATTGCGTCTGCCTGGGCATTGTCATCCCTCGACGAGGCACAAAGAGTATCTCTTGCCGCGCTCCGACTTGAGCATGAGCAGCTTGCCGCCGACCTGCGCGAAGAACATATTCAAGCGGTTCGCGCCGAAGAAGGTGGACTGCTCCTGAGTCAGGATATGCAGCGATCATTGGTGCTTTTTGACGGCGCTGAGTTCACGCCTCAGGGCGTGCCAGGGCTTGATGGCTCCAAGCAGGAACGCCGGGCACTCTCGGTTGACACCATGAGCCGGCTGCAGTCAGTGCTGACGGAGTCGCAGTGGAAAGGTATTCCAGGCACACGGACGCAGCCTGACCGGGACTAGCGATTTCGACGTGACGCCGTGCTGAGCTGTCCGCAGGCGGCCATGACATTACGGCCTCGCGTTTGCCGTCGATTTACAACGAGCCCAGCAGCGTTGGCAACTTCGATGAACTGGGTCACATCACCTTCCTGCGGAGCGGGCCATGGTGAGTCGAGTATGGGGTTGTAGGGGATGATATTGAGCCGGCACGGTAAATCACCGACCCACGTGGCCAGTTCTTCTGCATGAGCGGTGGTGTCATTGACCGTTGGGATGAGCACATACTCGAGAAGGACTGGCCGTCCACCAGCCTGTATCCACTCGATGAGTGTTTCGCGGAGCATGTCCATGGGCACGGCGCGATTGACTGGCATGATCTCGCTGCGAATCGTGTCATTGGGCGCATTGATCGACACGGCGAGCCGTAGTTGATGCATGCCCTCACGCTGCATGAACTCGGTGAATCGACGAATGCCATCGGCATGGCCAACTGTTGATACGCCAATGCGACTGGGTGGAATAGAGGCAGCGTTGTGGTCGGTCAGCACCTCAATAGCGCAGAGCACAGCATCGAGGTTGTCCATGGGTTCGCCCATGCCCATGAAGACGAGATTCGTGATTTGGGCTTCAAGTTCATGTGTGGCATGGTGCCACTGGGCGACGATTTCTGCTGTGGTGAGGTTCCGCACGCGTCCCATCGTGGCCGTTTGGCAGAACGTGCATCCCATGGCGCAGCCCACTTGGCTCGAGAGGCACAGAGTTTGCCGCACTCGCCCCGAGCGTCCTTCAATGGGCATGATGACCGACTCGGTCTCGCGGCCGTCGAGGTGGCGAAGTAGGAATTTTCGGGTGCCGTCTTCGTGGGTCACGCCGGTCACGACCCGCCCGGATCTGATCACGGACGGATGCTGGCCATAGCGGTGGAATTGCCGGTAGGCCTCGGTGGCTTCATTTTGGTTCACCGCGGCGTCCGGGAGCCAACTCTCGAGGGTACTTGTCAAAAGTGCGTCCGCCTGATGCATCTGCTGAGGATAGCAGCGAAGGCTCTGTACACTGCACACTTCTGCGTGAAAGGAGCCGCGCTGTGTCTGATCGGACCATACTTATTACTGGAGCTGCTGGTGAGATCGGCCACGGATTGATCAATGCGCTGGCCGGGCAGCCAGGCGTCCGGTTGATTGCGATGGATCTTCGGGAGGTTCCAGAGGAACTGCACCACAAAGTTGATTCAGTCCACCAAGGTGATATTTGTGACCGCGCGTTCATAGAACACGTCATCTCGCTGCACCGCGTCAATGAAGTAATGCATCTCGCAGCCCTTCTGAGCACGTCAGCTGAACGGGCTCCGGAGCAAGCCCACGAAGTGAATGTGCAAGGCACGTTCAACCTCATGCGGACCGCGGCCGAGCAAGCTCAGGCCTACGACGAGCCGGTTCGGTTTATCTTCCCAAGCACGATTGCGATCTATGGCGTGGAGCCGAGCGAGAAGGATGAACTCGGTCCGATCCGAGAGTTCCAAGCCTTGCGACCAATCACGATGTACGGGGCCAACAAACTCTATTGCGAGGCTATGGGTCGATACTACGGTCGGTACTACCGTTCTATTACCCGAGGAGATCGGCGTCCGCCAATCGACTTTCGGTGCCTGCGATTGCCCGGGATTATTTCAGCCGACACTTTGCCAGTCGGCGGGACGAGCGATTATGTCCCCGAAATGATTCACGCATCGGCTCGAGGTGAGGCATGCGTATGCTTTGTTCGTCCAGACACAAGCCTGCCATGGATGATGATGCCGGAATGTGTTGAGGCGATTCTCAAACTCGCCAAGGCGCCGCCGTTAGCACGGTGTGTGTACAACGTGGCTTCATTCTCCGCGACAGCGGGGGAGTTCGCCGAAGCCGTTCAGCGTCACTTTCCTGGGGCTGAACTCAGTTTTGAGCCACATGCAGGCCGCCAATCTCTCGTTGACACGTGGCCCGCCGATGTCGACTGCCTTCGGGCTCGCGAGGACTGGGGATATGAGCCCCAATGGACACTCGAGCAAGCGATGACTCAATACATTGTGCCAACCGTCCGGGCTCGCTATGGCCAAGCCCCTGCGCCTGAAGGAGCAATTACATGACGAGCACTCATACATCAGGCGAGGCGGTGTTTGAGCAACGCACCCGTGCGGTACTCGACGAACTCGAATCAAACGGTCAGTACAAGCATCTTCAAATGATCGAGGGTCCAATGGGGCCGAGTATCGACATTCGGGATATGGGAACCGTGGACTGCTTTTGTTCGAACAATTACCTCGGACTTGCGAACCATCCTGAGGTAGTGGACGCTGGTATTGAAGCGTTGAAGAAGTGGGGCGCTGGAACTGCTTCGGTGCGGTTCATCTGCGGCACGTTTACAGCCCATGAGCACCTCGAAAACCAGATCGC
>JABJQE010000212.1 GCA_018663565.1 Phycisphaerae bacterium | reverse complement strand
GCTTCGCTGGGTGAAGAGCGTGTGTGGTCAGACCCAGAAGTACTTGCTACAACTGTTGCTGATCAGCAAGCTGTGTCAGCCGAACTCGAGGCGCACGAACAGGCGTGGGCAGAACGCAGTGAGTAAGTGAGGCGATTTCAGGCGAAAGTGCTTGAGACGATGACGCGGTTGTCTGCATCTCGCAACTCGAAGTGAGCGCCGGCCAATAGGGTTGGATCTACGCTGAGCGAAACACCGTCGAGGTATCGGTCGGTGCGAATGTCAACAGAGGCCAACTCATTGCCGTTTGTATCAGTGATCGTGAATGAGCACGGACCATCTTGGCTATCGAGGTCCATCGCGAGCAGGAAGATGTCTCCGCTTGCTTCATCAATTGAAATTCGGATGAGTCCCTTACCACCGTCGATGGCGACGTACTGTTGCCTGGCGGTAGAACGACGCATGAGGTCCATATAGGGTTGGAATTCGGCGCCAAGAGTTGACTCGATTTCACGATCCGTGTGCAGCCGGATGGCCTCTTCAAACATGCGATCGAAGTGGCGTTGGCTCGTGTTGGCCATGACCACCAATGTGAGGCATACGCCAAGCAGCACTAATGCTGCCATTCGCCACGTCCAGACTGAACTCATGACGCGGCTTCCGCTACCAATTTGCCCAATCGTGTCACGTTGGAACGGCAACTCATCAATGCCGAGCATGCCAGCTGTATCCATGGACATCGCTGAGCGGATTCGCTCAAGAACCCTAGCTTTGAGCTCTGCAGGTGGCTCGCACTGTGGAAGCAGGGCTTCGTCGATGGCGATTTCAGATTGCACCCGGCGAACCTCGGCTTGAACGTCCGGAGAGACGGCCAAGAAGGCCTGCTCAAACCGCATTTGTTCAGCGGCATCAAGAAGACCATAGGCGTCGAGCAGGGCCATTTCGGCTAACTCATTGGGCGGCATGTAGATAGGAGTGTTTGTCATAGGAGTAGTGGTCTCGGGTTACTGTTCGCGGGAAATCCTCATCAGGATGCAGCCCAATCCGGAAGATCTTCAGATGCATTGGACCGCAGTCGCGCCAAACCGCGACTGAGGGCCGATTTGACTGTTCCAAGGGGCATATCAAGTTGAATGGACACTTCTCGAAGCGTAAAGCCTTGCAGATACGCTCGTTCGATGACTGCTCGCTGCATCTCTGGCAGTGTGGTGAGGCATTTCTGAAGTTGGATATTTCGCTCTGATGACGAGGCCTGAGACTCGCGTGCACCACCGAACCCCTCGTTCAGGGCATTCATTTCGGTTGTTTTCGGACGTACCGCCGCGCGGCGGATTCGATCGATCACATGGCGACGGGTGAGCAGCATGACCCAGGTCACCAACTTGGCCCGCCCTGGGTCAAATCGGTCCGCCGTTCGCCAGAGTCG
Source organism: Phycisphaerae bacterium (assembly GCA_018663565.1). GTDB lineage: Bacteria > Planctomycetota > Phycisphaerae > Phycisphaerales > SM1A02 > UBA12567. The sequence goes on along the minus strand of JABJQE010000212.1, from coordinate 6,000 downwards.
CAGAAAAACTTCCTGAACCGCGTCCTCAGCCTCAGCATCGGAGGGTAGCAATTGCCTCGCGCCGCGGAAGACCAAGCCTCCAAAGCGGTCGTACAACTCAGAAACGGCCGATTCGTCGCCGCGAGCGATACGTTGCATGAGTTGAAGGTCTTCGTTGATCTGCGGGAACTCCTCATGGGGTGGGCATGATGAGCCACCATACCACCGTGGCTCATTCGCTTCAATACTCTAGTTTTTGAGGGAATATGGACCAAATATTATCGTTTTTTCCTTCGCGTGCTGCCAATCTCCTTTTCAACTCGCACGCATGAGCGGGTATGGTGTAGATGGAGAGTTGCTCCAATGATCTGATTTGGCGCGACTTGTGACGGAAAGGAAGCGAATGGCCAACCGGCCTTCCATCCCAAGAACGACCCATAGGCGTGGCTTTAGTCTCGTTGAATTGATGGTGGTCGTTGCAGTCATTTCGATTCTGCTCGGTTTGTTGATGCCAGGGCTCGCCCGTGTTCGTCAGACGACGTACCGCATGTTGAGCGCGAGCAATCAACGTTCGCTTGGTCAAGGCTTTACGCTGTGGGCCGGAAGTCACAATGGCAAGCTTCCACCAAGTCGACTGCTATTTGATGACAATCCTGATCTTGCCGAATTGATGCGGGTCTTCGCGCCACTTACTGACGAAGAGCGTGGCGTTGGATCTGGTTTCAGTGCCGCGGCGGCTCTGGGTAAAAAGAAGCGTCGAGTTGCTCGGCCGGAACCACAGCCACTCTGGCACGGCTGGGATGGTCTTGGTCATCTGTTTGCGAGCGGATTGATTCCTGAACCAACAACCTTCTATTCTCCTGCTCACTGGGGCGATCACCCGTTTGAACGATACGAAGATGATTGGGAACGCCCGGGCGAAGAAGCGAATGGCCCGCCGGATCACGTCGTGTATTCCAACTACCACTACTGCGGTCACCTTGATGATCACGGTCGACTCACATCGCTTGAACGCGACGCCGACAAGATTCTCGTGACTGATGGCATGCGTCGTCGAAACGACGTCGCTCATCGAGACGGCATCAACATTCTGCGAGCAAGTGGCTCGGTCGAGTGGATGCCCGATCCAACATTGATGCCGAAGTTGCCTGTGGAGACATCTCGGATGCCGATTACGTTCACGTACCAGAATGACGTGATTCGCGAGATCTTCACCGATCCGTGGACCAAACTTGGGTACTGGGAATCAGCTGGCAACTAGTCGGTCGTCACCGCTCTTATATCAATCACTTGTGCCCGGTGCCTTCCGCATCCGGGATCCGTCGTCGTGATGAGGTGTACTCGTGTTGGCCGCTTGGACAGTACATGATCGAGACGGTAGATTGGCAACCTTCTTGGCCACGTTCCATTCCATCCGAGTCCAGCATCACGCCACATCGGGAAGAATCCGGGCAAGACGCGTTCGAGTTGCCAGCTGTACTGTGTGAGATTGAAGTCACCAATGGCAATATGAGGTTCGCGGTGGAGCCGTGACCGCACTTGTGCAACCTCCTCGATGATGGTGTTTCGGCTGCGATTGGGGTCTGATGGAAGATCGACAATGAGCAGGTCAAGAGATTGGCCGTTGCGTTGTTTCACGCTGAGTTCAATGAGCAGAATGTCATGGGTCCATGCGACCGTTTGAAGGCGGGTGATTGGCAGCTTGCTCGCGAAGAGGAATTGCCCCCGCATCGCAAGACTTTTGTCCTCGGCCCAAGTTTGGAAGAGGGGGTCAGATGTAGTTCGGCGTGCACCTTCGACCACAGTGATGTCCGCATCGGTCTGCACAATGAAGGATGCGAAGGGCGTGACATTGCTCGGCGTCGGCCCCGCATTCCATTGCAGGATGCGAACTGTTTCAGCAGTCGGCGGCGGGCCGCTGAACCAGTATCCACCGAGTAGCAGGTGGTCAACGGCGGAGAAGACAAGCCCTGCGATCACCCAGCCGACTCCACTCCAATTCGATACCCCTGGTGTTCGTCTGATGTGGCGACCGCTCCACATAAGAATCCCAACTAGCACGAAAGCAAGGACAGGAATCCAGGAGAGCCACTGGCTCCACCACCAGCGGTCATTCGCAATCCAGCCAAGCAAGTAGAGTCCAATGATGAGCCATCCAAGGCTCGTACACGTCCATCCTACGACTGTTCGAATCCGCCGAGGCGATGACGTCATGAGCCGTAGACTACCGGAGCGATGAATGCGCACAGCACCGCGAGCAGAATGGTCAGGGGCACACCAAGCCTTGCGTAGTCAAGGAAGCGATATCCACCTGGTCCATACACCATCAGGTTCGTCTGATATCCGATGGGGCTAATAAAGCTGCCTCCGACACCAAGCATGAGTACAAAGACAATTGGCGCCGGGTCGACGTGCATTGATGCCGCGATCGTCATGCCAATTGGGAAGAGCAGAGCTGCTGCCGCATAGTTGGTGATGAACTGCGACGCGATCGATCCCGCAAGGAAGATAATGATCAACATGCTCGGCAGGCCCCAGTCGACGCCGATGATTGCGATTTGCGAGCCTGCGAGATCGGCGAGACCAGTTGACACGAGTGCCTTACCAATACCAATAGAACCCGCAATGACCAAGAGTACTTGCCAGTGAATTCCGTTCCGTGCTTCAGTGCCCGTGGCACACCGCGTGAGCACCATTGCGAGCGCACATCCCCAGACGGCTGCAACTCGGTCAATTGGCGCAAACACAAGGAGACCGACGAGAACGGCCAGTATTCCAAGTGCAATGGGCGCAAGGTCGTGCCGCAACGGGACACTGTCCTCGACGTGTGAGACAAGGAAGAATTCATCGCTTCGTTGCCAAAGCGTGCGGAACTCATGATGTGTTTCGAGCAGCAGCGTGTCGCCGGGCTTGAGCACAATGTCGCCAATCTTGGCTGATATTTGTGTGCCTTGACGGTGGACAGCCAGAATGACGGCGTTGTATCTGGTGCGGAATTTGGCGTCTCGGACACTGCTTCCAACGAGCGGGGAATTGGCTGACACAACAGCTTCGACGAGCGTCCGTGTTGTGCGAGAGATTTCGAGTTTGTTGGTCTGATCCTCATCTGGTACGAGTCCGCGGATATTTCTCAGGTCGATCACCGAATCAAGCACGCCGACAAAGGCCAGGCGGTCGCCTTCAGACAACACAAGATTCGGATCAACTGCAGGCAGTGCGACCTCGCCGCGTTCCACGCCACTGAGAAAGAGCCCCGGAAGCTGCCGTAGTCCTGCTTGCTCAATGCTCTGGCCGATGACCGGTGATCCCTTGGCGACAATGAATCTGACCTGATAGTTACGAGCATCAAGTCCATCGTCCTGGTCTACCCGCTTTCGAATCGGAAGCAGGAATGGTGATGCCAGGACAATGAATCCAAGTCCCACTACAAGCGAGGGCAGGCCGAGCGCTGCCACGCCGAAGAACTGCATGAATGAGTCTGGAGCTTGATAGCCAAGCTCGGTCGCCCATGTAGCGCTCTTGAGCTCAAACCACTGCACGTAGTCTTCCATCAAGATGATGTTTGACGCAGTGCCAATGAGCGTGAGTTTGCCGCCAAGGATTGCGGCAAAGCTCAGCGGCATATAGAGGTGCGAGGCGCTAATTTGCATTCGCCGGGCCCAATTTCGAACGATGGGGATGCAAATTGCGACGATCGGCGTGTTATTCATGAAGCCAGAGAGCAATGACACCGGAATCATGAGCCTCAACTGCGCAGTTGCCACTGTCGCAGGAGCGCCAAGTAGTCGTCTTGCAAAGTGCGACACGGCGCCCGTTCGTTCAAGGCCCGTTGCAATGACAAACAAGCCGGCAAGCATGAGCACTGCGGTGGAGGCAAATCCGGAGGTGGCCTCTGCGATGTTGACGACTCCGCCAAGCATCAGCATGACGAGCCCACCGAGAATGGCCACGTCTATGCCCATCCGACTCGAGACAAGCGAGCCAATGACGGCGATCAGAACTGCAACGGTGTACCACGCGGAAAAGTCCACTGTGCCGGAGCTCCTCAGGTAAGGCCGATCGCTTGGCTTGCTTCAATCAGTTGTTGGTGTAGGCCGTTCGCTGCGGCAATGACACCTCGGTTAGTGCTGAGGCGAGCCCCTTGCGTGAAATCAAGTGGGGCGCCGGTGATATCAGTGACGACGGCGCCGGCCTCGGTGGCCACAATGCTGCCTGCAGCGTGGTCCCAGATTTTCTCGACATAGGTACCGCTTGTTGGCAGCCGAAGATAGGCATCCGCCTGACCACGCGCGAGCACGGCATATTTGGCTTGGCTATCGAGCCGAACAGGCTCGGCTTCAACGTTGAGTTGTTCAAGCAAATCGTCCGTTGCGGATCGGTTGGAGTGGCCAGCCTCGACACTGGCGCACGGTCGCACGGGGCGATCTGGCGTCCATTCAGGGCAGTTGATCTGAAGCGGGGTTTCGTTTGGGTCGGCACCTGGATACTCCCAGGCGCCCCGGCCGAGCACCGCTGCGTACAGCGAACCACACGCGAGTGGGTCGGGCTCGGCTGGATTCATGGCGGTGTCGATTGGTAAGTTCGGGCATCCGAGTACGCCGAGGGTGACGGTGCCGCTGCTGATGTAGCCCAGCGCGATTGCGTATTGCTGTCCTCGCAGAAAGCCTTTCGTGCCGTCAATTGGATCCAGCGTCCAGTAGCCGCCAGCGGTCCCGTCGTGATCGCACGTGCCGATGGCTTCCAGCACATCTTCTTCGCTGGCCTGTGGTCTCCACCTTTGGACAATTGTGACGACGGCAGACCGAATAGCGTTATGGCTATCTTGCCGTAGTTCATCTGCTTGTTCCTCACCAACAATGAGGTGTTCGTCGCACTGCGATCGCAGGATCATCGCGATCACGGCCTGGGCGGCGTAGTCAGCAACGGTGACAGGGCTTCGATCGTCCTTGGTGTGCCCCGCGACCTCATCGCGGGCCGATTGGACAGTTCGGGTAAGCGCGGAGGCTGTGGCGACAGCATTGAGGGCGGCAGGCAGTAGGGGGTGGGCGCTCATATAGAGGCCTGTATCGGGCATGAGGAGCACTTTTGGCCACAAGGAGCGGCTTCCCCGTGGACCCGATTATGGTCGGCGGTTCCGAGACAACAGCGACGGCGCCATTTGGTGGCACCGTCGCTGGAGAAGTGATTTGGAGTCGGGCCTCAGTCGGTGGTATTGGCTGTGGGATTCGCAGCCACAAAGCCTGCCTTGTAGTTTCGCATGGCTTCCACCATCTTGTCGCCAATCTTCTTGAATGACTTCTCAGCAACAAGTTCAGCACGAAGGTCCTTGGCAGTGCCTTGGAAGTATTCGAGCAGCCCCTTCTCGAAGTCGTGCACGCGGCTGATGTCGACATCATCAAGGAAGCCCTTGGCACCAGCAAAGATTGAGATGCACTGGTCGATGACATCAAACGGGGCATATTGGCCCTGCTTGAGCAATTCGACCATTCGAGCACCACGATCGAGCTGCAGCTGGCTCGCGGCATCGAGTTCAGTACCGAGCTGCGCAAAGGCCTCGAGCTCACGGAAAGCTGCGAGGTCAAGTCGCAGGGAACCTGCGATTTCCTTCATCGCCTTGATCTGAGCGTTGCCGCCCACCCGGCTCACCGAGATACCCACGTTCACAGCCGGGCGAACGCCAGAGGCGAAGAGCTCGGGCTGCAGGTAGATCTGGCCATCGGTAATCGAAATCACGTTGGTTGGAATGTAGGCCGACACGTCGCCTTCCTGCGTTTCAATGATTGGCAGGGCGGTCAGTGACCCGCCACCGTTCTCATCAGAAAGTTTCGTGGCCCGTTCGAGCAGACGGCTATGCAGGTAGAAGACGTCGCCTGGATAAGCCTCACGGCCTGGTGGGCGACGGAGGAGCAGTGACAACTGACGGTAGGCAGTGGCCTGCTTGGAAAGGTCGTCGTATACGCACAGAGCGTGCTTGGGGAACTTGTTCTCTTTGCCTTGATTCATGAAGTACTCGGCCATCGC
>JABJQE010000211.1 GCA_018663565.1 Phycisphaerae bacterium | reverse complement strand
GTCGGACATCGAGTCCTTTCTCGCACTCACTGCATCCGGTTTGCCCGACGGGGCGGAGCCAAACCTCATCGTGTGGCCGGAGACCATGGTGCCAGGCCTCGGATTTGATCCTGCCACGATGGCCTTGCTTGATTCGTTGGGCCCACGAGCCGAAGCCATAGCACGTGGGCCACGCGTGTTGCTTCAATCTGCTGTGGCGAGCGGTACAAATTGGTTGATCGGCGCACCAACGTGGATTGGTGTGACGATCGAAGACGGTGCCTTGGTGCCATCGCATCGGTTCAACAGCGCGGTGCTTATTGCTTCTGACGGGTCCGTGCAGCGGTACGACAAGACCTTCCTGACGCCATTCGGCGAGACCATGCCATACGTCAGATCATGGCCGTGGCTTGAATCACTTGTTATGGACTTTGGGGCGAGTGGTATGCGATTTGATCTTGATGTCGGCAGTGCTATGGAGCCGCTCATGCTTTCAACCGACACATCAGGATTGTGGTCACTGGCAACGCCAATCTGCTTTGAAGACGCCGTGCCGAGCGTGACGCGATCGCTGTGCGTTGATGCGGGACGCACGCGGGTGGACGCCATGATCAACATCAGCAATGACGGCTGGTTTGGAACGAGCGATGCAGGTCGGGCTACCCACTCGGTTGCCGCAGCATTTCGAGCTGTAGAACTGGGCCGTCCCTTGGTTCGAGTCGCCAACACCGGTGTGACCGGGCTCTCCTTGCCCGATGCATCGTCGGTCGGTTCGCTGGAGCCACGCGAGGCAGCCACGCTGTTGGTGAATATGCCGCGATATGACTCTCAGACACTGTATGCGAGCTGGGGTAATTGGTTGCCCAGGCTGAGCCTTATCGTGCTGGTGCTTGGAATTGTCATTGGTCGTGTTCGTCCTGCGCGGGAGGCGGTGTGACTATGATCCAGTCCATGATTCGATGCTTTGCACTGTCATTTCTCGTACTCACTTTGTTTGGTTGCGACGCCTCACCGAAGGCGGAGTCGAATTCCAGCTCGGTATCAGGGCCTGTCAGTGAATCACTGCATGTTCGGGCGCTCACGATATTGCGTCAAGGTACGCGATCTGATCAGCCACTGGTTCGCGCGAACTCCATTGAGATGATGGAACCTGAAACCGAACCGCTGCGTGATGCCATTCGCCGCGGCTTGGTTGATCACAATGAAGGCGTTCGATTTGTGTCTGCAATGGCGCTAGGAAAGCGAAGGCTCTGCGGGAGCAGTCGTTTGGTGCGTCCGCTTCTTGATGATCCATCTGCGAGTGTTCGGGCAGCGGCCATTTATGCTTTGGTTGTGTGCGGCGATGAAGATGTAGACCAGACGCCACTCGCGGCCATGGTGCTGAGCCAAAACCGTGTCACGCGCGCAAACGCTGCGCTCGTGCTGAGCGAGATCGGGAACCCCACCGCGACAGTCTTGCTCCGGGAAGCGATGAAGCGACCGCTCTCGGGCGATGATGCAGAGGTCATTCGTACAAGTGAACTTGGCATTGCCGAAGCCCTTGTTCGGCTTGGTGACCACCGGCAACTTGAGATGATTCGAGCAGCCTTCTTCGCCCCAGCCTCTCAGGGCGAGTTGACGGCCCTCGCCTCCCAAATGGCCGGTCGTCTCAACGATCGCACGCTCGTGCCAGCAATGGGGGCGCTCGCGATGGCGAGCGGTCCTCGGCAGGCTGGACCCGAACTTCGGCTCATTGCGGCCGAAGCGCTCGGCCGAATTGATTCAGAAATGGCCATGCCCGGCCTTGCAGCTGAGTTTCGTAATAACCCAATGCCTGAGGTTCGTATGCAGGCGGCCCTTGTGCTGGGCTGGGATCGCTCGTCTTTGGGTATCCGGACGCTTGAGCAGATGATCGAGGACCCCAGCGAGCGTGTCCGGATTGCGGTGGCTGGGGCCATTCTTCGACGAGATAACGCCGGTAGGTCGAGGGGACCAATCCACCCGAAACCTGACTCTGTCCCCGCAATCGATTGACACCCCGTCGCTGAGGACGTACAAAACGGTCTTCATCCCGTTTCCTCCGCGACCGCCGTTGTGAGGGACCACTTGCTGAGAGGCTGATCGTGCATATTCTGACCAAGGTATTCGTTGTGCTGGTGTCCTTGTTGGCAATCTTTATGGTGCCACTTGTGGTCGTTTCGACCATGAATCAAGAGCATTGGCGGCAGGACGCGCTCGAATCGTCCGCACAAGTTCAGTCTATTCGGTCGCAGCAAAGCACCGAGCGGCAGGCCGTTCTGGGCCGTGAAGCTCAGCTCTCCGAGCAATTGAATGCCTACAGCCAGCGACAGCAGGCGTACGTATCTGAACTCGAGGCCTGCAAGATGATGCGAAGCGAATCTGAGGCCCGTGCCATCACAGCTGAGAGTGAGCGAGACGGGCAAGCCCGGGCGCAACGCAGTCTGGCCCAGAGCCTCAAGTCAGCTGAAGAGTTGACCTCGAAATTGGTCGCTGATTTGGAGATGCTCCGCACCAGGGCTTTGACCGCTGACCGCCGCCGCGTAGAGCTCGATGAACGTCTCGCTGAGCTTGATAGCCAGTTGCAGGTCGCTGATGCCGTACAACGAGCGCTCCGCGAGGAGAACGCCCAGTACAAGCGTGATCAGCGTGCGATGGAGTTGGCGTTGCACGAATACACCAGCCGATTTGGCGAGATCGCCAGTGGCGGCCTCGCTGAGGACGAGGGCATCGCCCCCGACCGCGATCTTGAAGCAGTCGTGCTTGATGTGAATCGGGTGAACGATCGCACCATGATTGAAATCGATGCTGGCTCTCGTGAGGGTGTGCAAGAGGGCTGGTTGTTGACCGTGGGCAATGGCGGCACCTTCATTGGCCGCCTTCGAATTATTGATGTGGATCTCAACCGATCAACCGGCATTCTTTCGCTTGAGCAAGAGTCTCGAGGCCTAGCCAAGCCAGGCCACAAGGCCTATGCCATGGCTGGGCAGGGCTGATCACAATGAGTCGCTTTGCCACCACAACAACGAAGGCCACAATGGACGTCTTTACGGCCATTTCTGGTATTGCCGCCCTGTTTCTCGTACTTGGATGCGTTTGGCTTGTCTTCCACAATATGGAATTCTCGAGCGCCTCTGAGGGTCGTGCAGACGGTGGCATCTTCAAAGTACTGAATTGATCCTCCCACGTGCGGGGGTGCCAGAATCTTCGGCATGCGTGCTGTGGCCGCCTGCTATGATGCAGTTCGCCTGTCATGGAGGGCTTTTTGCTTGTGCTTGATCGACTTCTTGGCTGGTTCAGTGTCGACATGGGGATCGACCTCGGAACCTGCAACACATTGGTAGCGGTGCGTGGCGAGGGCATTCTCTTGAATGAACCCTCGGTGGTTGCAGTTCGGAAGGGCACGAATCGCGTTCTCAATAATGGTAATGCGGTTGGTATTCAAGCCAAAGAGATGCTGGGTAAAACGCCAGGATCAATTAGTGCGATTCGTCCACTGAAAGATGGCGTCATCAGCGACTTCGAAATCACCGAGGCGATGCTTGCCTACTTCATTCGCAAGGCCACTGGGCGAGCTCGTATTATTAGCCCTCGGGTGGTCATTGCCGTGCCGAGTGGCATCACTGCAGTTGAGAAGCGTGCTGTGCTCGACTCGGCCGAACGCGCCGGCGCTCGCCGCGTGTACCTCGTTGAAGAGCCCATGGCTGCCGGCATCGGCGCCGGACTACCGATTGCAGAGCCAACGGCATCGATGGTGGTTGATATTGGCGGCGGCACAACCGAGGTCGCCATCATGTCTCTTGCCGACATTGCTACTTGTGAGTCCGTGCGCGTCGCGGGTGATGACTTTGATGAAGCCATCATTCATCACATGAAGAAGACGTACAACCTCACGATCGGCGAGCAGACCAGCGAGCGGATCAAGATTGAAATTGGATCCGCCGCCAAGGTTGGTGAAGAAACAACCATGGAAGTGCGTGGCCGTGACAATCTGACGGGGCTGCCTCGCAAGACTGAGGTCACGACCGAAGAGATTCGCGAGGCTCTACAAGAGCCGATTCGATCTATTATCGATGCGGTCAAGCGAACACTTGAGCGGGCAGAGCCAGAACTTGCAGCTGACCTCGTCGACAACGGTATTTGCCTTGTTGGCGGCGGCGCGCTTCTTCGCGGCCTAGATGTGGTCATCAATCAGGAAACCGGGCTTGATGTCCGCGTGGCCGATGACCCGCTGACATGCGTTGCCCGTGGCACGAGCATCTACCTTGAGAATCTCGAGGACTGGAAGTCCACCATGGAGTCCGACGTAGACGACCTATAAGTCGTCAGCGATTCGGTTCTGAGGCATGGGCTTCATTAGGTCACAGCGTGGCGGCGGATTTGGATTCGTCGTTGTAGTGTTTCTGGCGGTATCGATTGCGCCGGCATCGTGGCTCGGCTGGACCGGTGATGTTGCTGATGTCGTGCGTGCTCCAATCATGCCACTCTCTCGCGCTGGTACATCAATTGCCTCGTGGCTGCGACCACCTCGTGACATCACTGGCCGTCCGGTTGGCGAGGCTGAAATTGAACAACTGCGTCAAGACCGCAATCGGTTTGAACAGCTTTGGCAGGCACAGCGTGTTCGAGCAGATGACTTAGCTCAGCGGCTTCGCCAGCTCGAAGATTTGCCTGAGGCGGCCTATCGCTCACCGCATCGGCCGATGGTCATCGACGCCACCGTGACTGGCCGAGACCCACGAGACGCTCGCTCGCCAATTGAACTGCGTATGCCGCGTGATGGCGGAGACAGGTTGCAGGTTGGCGATATTGCAGTGTGGGGCGGGCACCGATTGCTTGGCCGGATCAGTTATGTTTCACCCGTGCGGCTCATGGTGTTACCGCTCTCGAATCCTGAGGCTGGCCCGATTGAGGTTGCAGTGGGCGGCGAGGTGGGGCAGGGCGATTTGCCTCGCATGATGCTGCGGCAAACTGGCAAGGGCAAACTGACGGCTGATATTGATCGGCGGGTCGCGATTGAACCTGGAATGACGTTGGTGCTCGCTGATGCACGCTGGCCGGCGTGGTCGCACGGTCTTGAGGTGGGTCTTGTAGAACGTGTTGAGGCCATCGATGAGGCGCCGCTTCGCCAACGCGTGGTGGCACGTCCTGTCGTGGACGCTCCGGCGGTGTCGCAGGTGGCGATTTTGTCAGGAAGCACGGCGGAGGATGCGCCATGAGATGGTGGGTTGTGCTGATTATGGTCATCATCGCCGTCGGCCTCGATACGGGTCTCGCGGGCGTGTTTACGATTCGCGGAATTGGCCATGCCACGCCGAGTTTTTCTGCTTGCTTACTGGGATACATCGCGTTGCAGGCCCGGCCGAGTGCCGCGTTGTGGGCGGCTCTTCTACTTGGTCTTGTGCTGGATTTGTCCCCGAGCGCTGCTGGTGCCGTTGGCGGCCTACCCATCATCGGCCCCCGCACACTTGGATGCATTGCCGCGGTGTACATCATTGTCTTGTTGCGACCGGTCGTGTTCCGTCGACGCCTCCTCACTGTGGCAGCGATCGGGGGTCTTGCATGGGTGTGCATTGGCCTAGGCAGCGCTTCGGTCGAAACGATTCGCTGGTGGGTGCCATGGACCCATGCGATCGCGCCGCCTCCAGCGAGTTCGCGATTGATCACGGTATTTGCATCGGCTTTATACACCGTGCTGCTTGGTCTTCCGGTTGGAGCGTTCTTGCTGAGCACCACCCAGTGGTGGCGGTTTGGAGCAGCACCTGGCAGGCTGGACTATGCTGCCAATCGCCGTTGAGTGTTCTGAAGTTCTCAGGGAGCAAGCATGTCTGACCTCTTGATATTTGACGATGGGCGTGGCGAGTTTGGCCCGTTGACCGAAATGCGACCAGCGAGCGCGCTGCGTACCGGCGGCGTGACCAGCCTAGAGCGGATCGAGCGAACACTCGGTCGGTTTGCAAGCGGATTCATCGTTCCGCCTTCGCTCGCAGGGCCGCTGCATGCGAGAGTTTCTGTGCCCGTCAATGCACCAAGCCCGCACGATGCCTTGTGCGTCAATGCGCGGTGGTGGGGTATAGGCGACCTGCCGGATCTCGCAGTGGGGCAAGCGGCGATGATCGGCGACGAAGTGCTTGCTGTAATGCTGCAGGCCTCGGACGTTCCGGGCTTCGCGAGCAGCGGCGAGTTGCCAGCAAGCATTGATCAGGCGGAAGTGAGTGGAACCCTGTATCGCCGTCCTTGGGATATTCTCAACCATCTCTCCGAAGCGCTTGCGGATGATCTTGGCAGTACGAGTTTGCCAACTGAGTTTGCCAAATCGGCTGACGTTGTGGGTGAGTATTCCGTTCACATGGCAGAGTCGGCGGTTGTCTTCCCATGCGTGGTGTTTGATGCCACGGCGGGTGACATCGTTGTAGAGAGTGGCGCAACGCTTCGCCCTGGCGCGGTGTTGTGCGGGCCGTGCTGGATCGGACGCGGGTCGACGGTTGCCGAAGGCGCGGTAATTCGAGCCAATACTGTCATCGGCCCTGGATGTAAGGTTGGCGGCGAGATCGGCGCGAGCATTCTTCAGGGCTGGTCCAACAAAGCCCACGATGGATATCTTGGCGACAGCATTCTTGGCGAGTGGGTGAACCTCGGAGCTGGCACCACGACATCAAACCTCTTGAACACATACGGCGAGACATCGGTGCGATTGCACCCAGACCGCTCGCGTGAACGAACCGGTCGCTCGTTCTGCGGCGCCTTCATCGGTGACCACGTGAAGACCGCTATCGGGACCTTGCTCATGACGGGAAGCTCTATCGGAACTGGATCAATGATCGCCTGCAGTTCATATTCGCCGACGACCGTTGGTCCGCTTCGATGGGTTACCGACGCCGGCGAGAAGCCGTACCGCATCGAACGCTTTCTAGATATGACCTCTGCAATGATGGCGCGGCGTGATCGTGAACTCGACCCGGCCGACGCAGCAAGGCTACGGGAACTCGCTGCCTCATCATCATGAGTGAAACCCTGTATCTAATAGATGGGTATTCGCAGTTCTTTCGCGCGTATTACGCTCGCCGGCCATACCAAAGTTCATCGGTCACCAAAGAGCCCACCAAACTTGTGGCTGGGTTCCTCGACATTCTGATGAAACTCATGGAGACGCGAAAGCCGGATTATCTTGTTGTCGCGCTTGATGTCTCAAGTGACACCGGGACCTTTCGCAGCGAGATTGATCCTGACTACAAGGCCAACCGCGAAGAAGCACCCGACGACTTCTATCCGCAGGTTCAGCGGTGTCTACAGTTGATCGAAGCGATGGGCATTCCAATGCTCGGTGTGGAAGGCGCTGAAGCCGACGATGTCATTGCAACGCTCGTCCGAAGGCTTGAGGCGGCCCATGCAGACCTCAATGTGTGCATTATTTCGGCCGACAAGGATTTGGCGCAGATCATAAGCGACCGCACCGAGGTCTATGATCCGCAGCGGGACGTGCTGCGTACGCCAGCTGACATCTTCAAGGTCGAGGGTGTTGAGCCACACCACGTGATTGACATCTTGTCGCTCATGGGGGACTCGGTTGACAATATTCCCGGCATTCCTGGCATTGGTCCAAAGACGGCCTCGAAACTAATCCTGCAATACGGAAGCATCGAAGGCATCTACGAGCACTTCGATGAGATCAAGGGAAAGCGTCGAGAAAATCTTGAGGGAGCTCAAGAGCGTCTCCGGGTCAACCGTGATCTCGTGCGGCTTCGAGATGATCTCGATTTTCCGTTTGATCTAGCGGACGCACGATGCAATCCCGATGAGCTTCCAATTTCGACCTTGCGCCCCTTGCTTCGTGAATTGGACTTTCGCCGCGCACCCGAGCGGCTTGCCTCGCTCGTGGCGGCCTCTCGTACTGACGATAGTAAAGACAACGCCGCGATGGACGCTGGAACGCTGTGGGCTGACCATGACGATACCGGTCAGCTTCGGCAGGCGGACCCGAACGCGGAGTATCAGCCAGTTGTTGATGTAGAGACGTTGAGATCGGTCGTGTCCGATGCAACGAAGGCCGGCACTGTGTCGTTTGATGTCGAGACGACCGGCATCAACCCAATGCAAAGTTTGTTGTGCGGTGTCTCGCTCGCCTGGAAGCCTAGGCATGCTGTGTATATACCAACGCGATCGCCCGAGCCCGATTCTCATCTTGATCAGCAGACGGTGATAGATCTCCTTCGCCCGCTTCTTGAAGACGATCGAGTCGTGAAGATCGCGCATAACGCCAAGTTCGACATGAATGTACTTCGGGTGGCAGGTCTGCGCGTAGCTGGCGAAGTGCGAGACACCATGATTGCCTCGTACGTTGCGGATCCCACGCGTTCAAGCCATCGGATGGATGCCCTCGCGCTTGGCGAGTTGAGTCTCGAGTGTATTCCGATCTCGAGTTTGATCGGGTCTGGTAAGTCGCAGCGGACGATGGATACTGTCACGCTTGACAAAGTGGTTCCGTATGCCGCGGAGGATGCCGATGTCACGTTGCGGCTTCGCGAGCCATTGGAAGGTCAGGTAACAAGAGAGGGATTGACTTCGCTGCTCGATGACATGGAATTGCCGCTCGTGCGGGTGCTCGCCGATATGGAGTTTGCTGGGGTTCGGATTGACCCTGATGAACTCGATCGCCAGCGATTGCGGTTGTCGGATCGGCTTGAGCAGATCCGCGAGCGTATTGCGGAGGCCTCACCCTGTCCGCTCAATCCAGATTCGCCAAAGCAACTTGCAGCAGCGCTCTTCAATGCGCCGGTTGATGACCCGCCGGGTCTTGGCCTGACACCGATCAAACGACGCAAGACCGGACCGTCGACTGATATGGAAGTGCTGGAGAAACTCGAAGCGTCTCCTGATGTCGTGACGCCGCTTCCAGGACTTATTCTCGAATACCGCAAGCTTGCCAAACTTGTGAACACGTATCTGGTGTCCCTGAAGGAGTGCATCAATCCGAATACCGGCCGGGTGCACGCGTCCTTCAATCAGACCGTGACCGCGACGGGTCGATTGAGCAGCAGTAACCCGAATCTGCAGAATATTCCCATTCGTTCTGATATCGGTCGCGATATCCGCCGGGCCTTTGTGGCTGAGCCGGGCAGCATCTTGGTTACGGCAGATTACTCCCAGGTGGAACTGCGCCTGCTTGCCCATCTTTCTGGTGATGAGGCGTTGCGAACGGCGTTCATCAACGGCGAGGATATTCACCGCGCCGTGGCATCTGAAGTGTTTGCCGTGCCGCTCGAAGAGGTGACGCGAGAACAACGTGGCGCGGCCAAGATGGTGAACTTTGGCATCGTGTATGGCATCACGCCCTACGGCTTGGCGCGGCGGCTTGGCGAAGACACCGACGTGCCACGGGCAACGGCCATCATTCGCGATTACAAGGCTCGCTTCCCTGGTATCGATGCATTTCTCGAGAGGTGCAAAGATCAAGCACGGGACAAGGGGTGGGTCGAAACCATGTGCGGTCGTCGCCGCACAATCCAAGAGATTGATTCAAATGACACACAACGCCGGGCCCTCGCCGAGCGGCTGGCCATCAATTCCGTTGTGCAAGGCAGCGCGGCCGATCTGATCAAGATTGCGATGATCAATTTGCACCGTCAGTTGCCCGGCATTCATTCCGATGCCAAACTTGTATTGCAGGTGCATGACGAATTGGTCGTCGAAACGCCAGCCACGCACGCCGAGCAAACCCGAGGCGTACTCGTGGCCTGCATGGAAGGCGCGATGGACCTGACGATTCCCGTCGTCGTCGACGTCTC
>JABJQE010000210.1 GCA_018663565.1 Phycisphaerae bacterium | reverse complement strand
GCCCGAAGGTCTTACGGACCGTGGTAACCCGAATACGTTATTCGCGCTCACTACAGTACGTCTGCGACTCGAAGGCGATGAGATTCAAGCGGGCTGGGGTGATGTTGGCGATGTGTCGAGTTTGACGCGCGACCTTGCCGTATTCCCTGCTCGCCAATGGAGACCATCGGCAAGCCGTGCTGTGCGGCACGCCGTGGAAGACAGGCTTGAAGAACTTGGCATGACGGGTACACGCGTGAGCGATGCCATCATGACCGAAGGGGATCAATCGCTTCTTGTACTGACGTTGCATCCGCCTGAGCGGAGTGATGAACTACCACCGCTCGCTGAGCAAAGCGAGACCATCGACGACACCTTCTATTACGTCGTGTGGCCCTTTGAGGTGATGTACTCACTTGGGCACTCGCAACTTCCTGCTGCGAGCTCCTTCGAGCACCTTCCGATTGAACTTGGCCGAGACGAATACGGGTTTGTGCCCGCGGGCGAAGGTGAGATCATTCGCACAACGCTTGGACATTTGAATGATGCGGGGCCGATGCGATATGACCCCACAGCTTTGCTCTCGATTGAGCGAGCGATCGTTGGGTATCTCACCGCCCAAGACTTGATGGGCGTTACGGTGCAGCCGCTTGCGAGCCAGATTCCATCGAATGGAGATATGGCAGGCCGCGACCTTCGTGAAGGCGGAACTGAACTGACGCTTGTGACAACTGTCGCGCGAGTTGCTGAAATCCAAACAAGTGCATCGGGCGATCGTGTTTCAGATGAAGAACGCATCAACAACCCGCTGCATAAGGCAATCGCCGCAGGCTCGCCTTTAGCCGCCGCTTCTGAGAACGGCGAAGGCGATTTGGTGAAACGCCGGGAAGTCGAGGATTATCTGCACTTCCTGAGCCGTCATCCCGGCCGCGATATTCGATGGACTGGCAGTAAAGGTAGTTTGTCGACCGTTACTGGTACAGGCGGACTTGATTGGGAAACTGAGGCAGGACCAGTTGATGTCGAGACGCCAGTTGCTGCGGCGGGTGACCAAGATGACATGGTGTCGCCACTGCCGGGCGGCGTGACACTTGACTATATGGTCGCCGAATCCAAGCCATGGACCGCGTGGTATGAGTTTGGTAACACGGGCACCAAGGCCGAGGGCTATCTGCGGCAAAGAGTGGGATTTTACACGTCACAGCTGACCGACAATGATGACATCTTGTCGCTGCAATATGCAACATCGAACTTTAGCAACACGAACGCTTTGGTCGGCAACTATGAAGCGCCGCTCGCACTTGATGGTCGGTTGCGGTGGGGCGTGAATGGATCGTGGAGTCAGTACTTCGCCGATCAGTTTGGCGCGACGCTCCTTCCAGATGCATTCACGGGTTTTTCGTGGTCCGGTGGCGGCGATTTGCGACTTAATGTGTATCAAGACGGCCCATTATTTGTCGACGTCATTGGCGGCGGGCGGCTACAGCATCTTGGTATTGAGAACAATATTCTGTGGTGGCTTCCGCAAGAGGAAGCATCATTTGCCATTCCATACGGCATGGTTCAAATGGATCGCGATGGAGAGTGGTCCAGTTTTCGTGCCTCGGTTGGGATCGATGGCAATGTGCTCTCGCATGACGATTCTCAACTTGCATTACTTGGTGCAGCGACCAATCGCCCCAATCTAGCCAACTTGTGGGCGCGGTTGAATTGGTCGGGTTCGGTGTCAACCTATCTTGAGCCACTTCTGAATAATCGTGCATGGTCTGATCCAGCCTCAGCGGATTCTTCGACACTTGCCCATGAGGTGTATTTCGGTACTTCGGGACAGTACGCGTTTGGCAATCGATTGATGCCACAATTTCAGGCGGTCTCAGGGGGACCTGGAACGAATCGCGGTTACCCAGTGTCAGTCGCTGCGGGCGATAACGCCGTCAACTTCACTGGTGAGTACCGATTCCATGTGCCGCGTTCGTTTGCAGTGCAGCCTCAGCCTGGGACATTGTTTGGTGAGCCGTTCCGATATGCACCGCAACGCATGTACGGACGGGCTGATTGGGATTTGATGCTGCTTGGATTTGTGGATTATTCCTGGCTGACGAAGAACGACAAAGTTGCAGTTATCGGTGAAACCGATCAGACCTTGATATCAGCTGGAGTGGGCTTTGAGTTCCAATTCAAGCGAAATATGCGTGTGCGGCTTGACTGGGGATGGGCTCTACGTTCTCTTGAGGGCGGTCTGTATGACGCAGGACACAATCGTGTGTATGTTCAGGCAAGCTTGTCCTTCTGATTTGGCCAAGTAGGGGGTATGTTGGAGAGGTTGGGGTGTAGGAATCACTTTGGTTACCGGACGTACGCCGGTAGCGCGAAGCGTCCGTAGTGAGATTAAGACGAGCAAAGATATGACGATACGACTTGGTTGGATCCGGAATATACGTTTTCATACGGCACGAACGCCCGCCGCATTCACTGTGGCTTGCGCATTTGGCCTGATGGCGCCGTCGGCACTTGCAACGCCCGAAGGCGGCACGTTCGTAACGAATCCGACGTGGGGGCAGATTCTCCAGAGCGGCCCAGCGGGGCAAACTGTGACGAACGTATTCCTTCCGGGAGCAAACATTGATCTGTCCAATCGGCACATCATCAATTGGACAAGTCTGGATCTTGGTACGCAAGAGACCTTGAACTTCAGCGGCGCCAACGGCTATTCGGTAATGAACCGAATCAGCGGGCTCGGTACGGCCACGTCCATCAACGGAACACTCAATGCTATGACTGGCAATGTGTTCATTGTGAATAGCGCTGGTGTTGTTTTCGGACAGAATGCCATGATCAATGCATCAGGTCTTTATGCAGCCGCAGCAAACTGGTCGAATGGCGATGCGATGCAGATGGACTTCCTGGCTGGGGCTCCATTGACATTCGATATGACTGGCGATGTGGAGTTTGGCGGAACGCTCAATGCATCCAATGGCGTTGCGTTGCTGGGTCAACATGTTCGAAACACAGGTGACATCAGCGGCCGCTATGTTGTGATGGCCGCTGGCGACCGCATCGTGGTTGAAGACCTTGGCAGTCGATTCTCGGTGATGATCGATGGACAAGTGATGGATGATCTTGTGAACGGACCAGTGGCTGGCACGGTCAACGCTGATATCACTACAGGTGACCCTGGCATACACAATAGTGGCACAGTGACAGCCACTGATAATGGATCAGTGTCGCTGCTTGTTGGCGACCTGCTTGGACTATCCATCTTGCATGACGGTGAAATTCATGCTTCAG
>JABJQE010000209.1 GCA_018663565.1 Phycisphaerae bacterium | reverse complement strand
TGCGAGAACTCTCCGAGAAGTTCTTCGATCTGCGGACGGTCGTGGCAGCGAGTACCTACTGCAACTCGTGGGCTTTCGCCGACTACGAGGGCGGCGACCCACTCGACTGGATGGCCCGAACGAGCCTCGAGATCTTCATTAATCGCGACGAGGTCTACAAGCAGCAGTTCCTTGCCGAGATGTTCGATGAGTTCTCGATCGATGGAGCCATCTTCCACAACGCGCGGACCTGCCCCAACAACACCAACTCCCGCTTCGGCATGGCCCAGCGGGTACGCGAGGAGATGGGTCTACCGGTTCTCGTTCTCGATGGAGACCTGACGGACATCCGCTTCTTCTCGACTGCGCAGTCGATGACCAACATCGAAGCGTTCGTTGAGCAGTTGGAAGGGCGACGCCAATGAGTACGGCCCTCTTCGCTGGCATCGACGCCGGATCTTCAGCCACCAAGTGTGTTGTCATTGACAATGGTGGGGTGTTGGTCGGCAAGAGCGTGGCATCATCTGGGTTCAGTTATGAAGACGCCGCGCAGACGGTGCTGAGCGAGGCACTGGCCGAGGCTGGCGGCACTCTCGCGGACATCGACGCCTGCATTTCCACCGGATACGGCCGTGAGTGGGTGCCATTCGCCACGCGCAAACTCACCGAGATCACCTGTCACGCCAGAGGCGCCCACGAGTGGTATCCACAGGTTCGCAACATCATCGACATCGGCGGGCAGGACACCAAGGTCATTCGGCTTGATGCCACCGGGCAGATATCTGATTACCGCATGAACGCCAAGTGCGCCGCTGGAACGGGGACATTTCTCGAGTCCATCGCCGTAAAACTCGGCATGACGCTCGGTGAACTCGATGAACTCGCAGCCCAGTCAGACAGCCACACGGTGATCAACAGTTACTGCACCGTCTTCGCCGGCACTGAGGTGCTCGAGTGCATTAAGTCTGGCAAGGAGCCCAAGGACATCGCTCGCGGCCTGTTCCGCTCGATCGCTTCGCGGCTCTTTGAAATGATCGTGTCGCATGACGGGCCGGTCGCTGCGACTGGCGGTGTAGTTGCCCACTGTGGATCGATGCGTGCAGCCCTCAACGAAGTGCTCGACGACGAGATCCTGCTTCCACCGCTGCCGCAATTCGCAGGGGCCTACGGCGGGGCGCTGATGGCCAGAGCCGGACATGATGTCGCCGAGCCAGACGGTCAGCGATTGGCGCCTCCGTGCGGATCATCGATCAAGGGAGGCTGCCAGTGCTGATAGGTGGACAAGTCGGCATCCACCCACCCGGCGCCCTCGGTGTTGGGTTCTTCGTGCACATGCAGGCCGAATGCTTGGTGGGCATGAGCGGCGACGGCATCACGGAGATCCTCAAGGAGGCCGGACAGTTGCGGCTCGAGCAGCACGGGCAGCAGCAGATCGTCCCCCTCCGCGGCCGTGTCTTTGCGAATCTACTCGAGGCGGACGCCAAGAAGGCCCTGCCGGAACTACTGCTGGTCTGCTGCAACCCCAACCAACTCGGGCCCTTTACTGGTGAAGTCACCGGATTTCTTGAGAATCTCGCTGGACGAGGTTTGCTTGATTCGCCAGAGCAGGTGCGGCATCACGTGCCGATCCTGCTCATTCTGCCCAACGGCGTCCTGTTCGAATCGACCTTCAACGAGTTTCGGTCACAACTCAACGAATCGGTGCTCATGGATCGGCTCCCCGGCGTTACGCCAGAAGTACAGGAGGCCATCGAAGCTCGTGTGGTTCGTGGCATCTCACTCCAGGCAGGAGGCCGTCGCGGGAATGGGGCGGACACGACCTATGTGCTCGAGAAGAAGGGGTCGATCGTGTTCGCCGGCGGCGGAGAGTTTGAGCAAGAGCGGATCGCAGCGATATTGCAGCAGCACGACTACTCATTTACCCACGTGCAGAACGTCCCCGCGACACGCGTCGAATTCGACAAGGCCATGATTTCGATCGTGCTGAATGTCGGCGGTCTGATTCATACTGTGAAACCAGATGGGGATTGCATTGATCTTCGTATGGGCGACCTGTGTGTGGATCCAGAGAAGGAAGCGTTCGTCCAAGAGATTACCAGAGCGGTCTTTGATGTCGGGCAAGCCAATGGGGCCTACGCATCAGATGCGACATGGGAAGAAGTGTGGCAGGGCCATCGAAATACGATTCTGAAATTTAAGGGGCATGTCACCAGTTCAGTGAAGGACTTATCTGTTGCCCTCAATCAGGGCTTGGACAGCGTCAAACTCTTCACCAATGAAAGGTGGATTCTTCACCCGCTTCAGCGATATGCGGCGATAGTCGACATGCAGACAGAACAGGACTTATTTCAGGATTTAGCGAGGCAAGTGCAACAAGCCATGGCCCGCGCTATCAAGTTCCGCCGAGCACGGGGCGGCGGACCGAGGAGTAGAAACATGCAACTGACCGCGCAGCGCAATATCAGCATCGATCTGTACGAGAACGGTGATGAACATCTCGTTTTGGTGGGCACATTCCACGACAGTGAACATCTCATTCGGCTTGAGTTAACTATCGGAGTTGTGGATCGTCAGATTCTCAGGAGCGACCTCAACATGATTCGTTCGCCATTTCCAGTATGCAGCGAAGTCGAGAAGACAGCACAGCAACTCGTTGGACTTCGCGTTGAACGAGGCGTACTGAACGAAATCGGCTCCCGGCTCGGTGGACGAGCGGGATGTTCGCACATCAGGGAAATCGCTGCGTCGATCATGCAGTTCGTGGCGACCTACCTCGTGCGAATTCGTGCTGGTGTCCGTCCTTTCGACGAGGAGTTTCTCCACGAGCCTGCCGAAGACCGATTCCGGTTGACCCGCGAACTGCTACAGGACAGTTGCTTGGCCTATTCGCAACTCACCGCCCACGGACTCGACGAGAAGGTAGGCATTCGACGCATCGGTGAAGAGCACGGATCACCGATCGAACTCGGTGAGCACGAGGCGTCGATTGGCATGTTGGTTCGGGACAGAGTTGTTCAATGGGGCGATCGTGTGTGCGCCAAGTACCGCCAGGGCGATGAAGAATGTCAACTCACTTGGAGCGAATTGGGAAATCGGGTGGCCCGCGTGGGACGACACCTGATCGATCGCGACATCCATCCCGGCGATCGTATTGGCATCGTGTCTGAAAATCGCATCGAGATGCTGATTCTGGAACTCGCCATTCAATCGATCGGCGCCGTCACGGTGCCGGTATTCGCAGGATATCCGGCGCCACTGGTGGGATACGTGATTCGCCACGCCAAGCCGCGAATGCTCGCCGTGTCGAACATGAAGCAGCTCGACAAGATGGATCGAAATCAACACGACTTCATAGAATCCTGCTTCTGTATGGATGCGTCGGATGCCACGCGTGCGTGGGGCGCGGTGGACTTCGATACGCTGCTAGAAGATGGGGGCGCTCCGGAACTCGAATATGAAAGCCGTGTCGATGCGGTCAGCGCCGATGACCGATGCCTGATCATGTACACATCAGGAACGACCGGTCCGCCCAAGGGCGTCTGCTTGAGCCACCGAAACCTGATCTCGCAGCAGAAGGCCATCTCGCTTATCTGGGACATCAGCGAAGATGACGTGCTGTTGAGTTTCCTTCCGTGGCATCACAGTTTCGGCGGGCTTTTCGAGCGGTTTATGGCCCTCTACAACGGGTGCATCCTCGGCCTCGACGACTCTCGTGGACGGAACATGGATCGGTTGGTTGACAATTGGAGGCGGTATCGTCCAACGATTTTCTTCAGCGTGCCTCGAGTGCATCAGTCACTGCTCAATCGCTGCCGCGAGCGTGAGGCCTGTGAGAAAAGTGTGTTTCACGATCGGCTGCGATTGATCTTCACCGCGGGCGCGCCGCTTCCGGCCGGGGTCGAGCAGGCATACCGCGACCACAACATCCAAGTACTCGAAGGTTGGGGACTCACTGAGACCTCTCCTTGTGTCACCGTGACAAGCCCAGATCGCAAATGGCGAAGCGGATACGTTGGCTTCCCTATTCCTGGCGTCACGATCCGCATTGACAGCGATCAGGAGATCCTTGTGCAAGGCCCCAATGTGATGGCCGGATATCTCGACGACGAAGACGCCACCAGCCGCGTCATCGATGACCACGGCTGGTTCCACACCGGAGATCTTGGCGAGTTCACCAGAGATGGACTTCGCATTCTCGGCCGCAAAGATGGTGCTTTCAAACTCACTACCGGCGAGAAAGTCCATCCACAGCGGGTCGAGAACACGCTGGTCAACGAGTCGCCCTTCATTGGCACGGCGGTTGTCGTTGGAAGTGGAAAAGACTACGTCTCGACATTGGTATTTCCAGATTTTGCACGGCTCCAGGGCTGGGCGGATGAGCAGGGCATTCACGCGCCGGTTTTGACGGCGGATCCGATCATTCGAGAACTCTTTGCCTCGGAAGTCGCTCGCATCAATCCACAGATCGAAGTCAAATACCAGCGCGTCAAGCGAGTGATTCTGGCTGGCCGAGAGCCATCGCTGGAGCGTGGGGAGTTGACGCCGTCCACGAAGATCGTGCGGCAACGGGTCTTCGACTCATTCAAGCATGAGATCGAAGAACTATTCAAGGCAAGTCCATCGGACTTGGTCATTGAGATTCAGGAACAACCATTGGCAGGAGAACTGGCGGGATGAGCGACAACAATTCCACGGCATTTGTGATATCTGGCGCTGCCAG
>JABJQE010000208.1 GCA_018663565.1 Phycisphaerae bacterium | reverse complement strand
TCTGGAATCAACATTGAAATCGGCTGGCCAAGCATGCAAGCCTCGGCTTCTATCCCGCCGACGCCCCACCCAAGCACACCGAGCCCATTGATCATGGTGGTATGAGAATCGGTTCCGACAAGGCTGTCGGGATACAACCACTCGCCGTCATCCCAGACGACCTTCGCGAGATACTCAAGATTCACTTGATGCACGATGCCCGTTGCTGGCGGCACCACGCGGAAGTTGTCGAATGCCTGTTGCCCCCACTTGAGAAACTCATATCGCTCTTGGTTTCGGGTAAATTCATACTCAGAGTTAATGGTGAGTGCGACACCAGAGTTGTACGCATCGACTTGTACGGAGTGATCGATAACCAGATCACATGGCACGAGTGGATTCACGAGCTCTGCGGCAGTCGAGTCGCCGGTCATGGCCACCATGGCTGTCCGCATCGCGGCAAGGTCGACCATCGCCGGCACACCAGTGAAGTCCTGAAGCACAACACGGCCCGGCTGAAACGGAATCTCGCGGGCACCGACATCAGTCGCGTTGTACGCCGCAATCGCGCGAACATCCTCCTCTGTGACGGTCTCACCATCACAGTGCCGCAAACAAGCCTCAAGCAGCACACGAATACTAAATGGCATTCGGCTGAGATCGTGGCCGAGCTGCTCCATCAATACCGGCAGCGACGCCACTCGGCGGTCGCCTGCGGAGGTTTCGATGCTCTGGTGAGTGCCAAATGGATCGCGCGTGTCGGACATGGGGTGGGGGCTCCTGTTGAAGATTGCCAGTTTACCCCACTCGCAGATTGAATTACACCGGATTGGCGATCAGACGAATATCAGGGCGTGGTCCTGCAACGAGGTGGCCGGCGGGCACGGATCGAGACAGGGAGACACCACCAGCGATAACGCAATCGTCACCAATAATTGTGTCTCCACCGAGCACTGTCGCCCCTGCATACACGGTCACGCGGTTCCCAAGCGTCGGGTGTCGCTTTGTTCCACGCTTGAGCAAACCCTCGGCATCCCGTTCAAAAGACTTGGCGCCCAGCGTGACGCCCTGATAGACCTTGCAATGATCGCCAATAGTTGTGGTCTCGCCAATAACAACGCCGGTTCCATGGTCAATAAAGAACGACTCACCGATAGACGCCGAAGGATGGATGTCAATACCGGTATCACCGTGCGCATGCTCTTGCATAATTCGTGGCAGCAGTGGCACGCCAATAGTCTGCATCGCGTGTGCGAATCGATGCGTTGTCAGCGCTCGAATGCCGGGGTAACACAGCATGATCTCATCAATATGCCGAGCCGCAGGGTCGCCGTCGTAGGCCGCTTGAACATCTAGACTGAGGCGATCGCGAATGAACGGAAGTGATTCCATCAACGCAGTCGTGGCTCCATCTGCCTCTGCCGCTGAATTGCTCTCGCTCCAGTGCGTGTACGCACCCTTCACCTGATGCAACAGATCTGCGTGGAAGTCGCCGAGTTCTCGTTCGAGCCGCGCCGCCAGTGATTGTGGATCAAAGTCGCCATCTCCGTGCAACCCAGGAAAGAGAATGCTCCGGAGCCGCTCAATAAGATGACGGGCCGTATGGGAGTCGGGCAAGTGATCAGCAAATGCCCTCGCCATTCGAGCATCGCTTGCAGTCGCCGCTGCCATCTGTTTTGCCAATCGCCCAACGTCCACGTGTCTACCTTCTATCTATGCTTCATTTTCTTCCGTTACCGGATCACGAGCCCCGGCAACGGACAGGGTGGGATTCGAACCCACGATAGCCCGAAGGCTATACCGGTTTTCGAGACCGGCGCGTTCAACCGCTCCGCCACCTGTCCAGTGGGCGGGCATTGTAGCTGCTGGTACTGATCACTCATGAACGCGAGAGGCAGCTCCGGCCGATTTCGATCGGAACTGCCTCGGCGAGTGGAAAGCCTCAGACCCGCGGGCACAGTCCCCAATCTGTGAGCATCATGAGAAGGCCTGTGATGTCGAGCGTGCCCGAATAATCGATGTCAGCAGCACATGCGTTGCATGAATCCCATGGCCCGATCAGATCCAGAAAGTCCAAATTACCTACCACTAGATCGCCGCTGTTATCGCTGACACAGCAGGACGGCTTCAACACCATTCAAGCCAAATAGTTATCTGCCAAGGCCCGATATGCTGGCCAACACGATTTTTGCTATCACAGCTCCCTATCTGATTTCCAAGCCACTGATCTTGTGGTTTAATTCACCCATGGCAGATGCAAAACGCGATCACTTCCCACCGACCCTGAACACCTGGATCGGTGAGCAGATGAAGGTCGGCACGGTCGGTCGCGTCGAGATCAATCGCCATGTCATGGAAGCGTACGTGGCGCCGCTTCGCATCTACTACCTCGGAACAAGTTGGCGGACGCTGGGTGAACCCGCGGACATCATCAACGGCTTTCTCGCTGACCGACTTGACCGCGAGGAGTTCTTCACCAAGTGGCAGACAAGTGGCAAACGACTCCGGCACTGGTTGATCAACGCTTTGCATTTCTACCTAAAGGAGTTGTGGCGGAAGGAACGCCGCCACGATGCATTGAGCATCGACCCGGATGAAGACGGGGCAAGGAACACCGAGGAACCGGCCACACTCGATCGGGAAGTCGATCGCAACTGGGCACGTTCGCTGGTAGCAGCCGCCTGCCGCGATGCGCAGGCGTCATG
>JABJQE010000207.1 GCA_018663565.1 Phycisphaerae bacterium | reverse complement strand
GAAGAGCCACAATGCACAACACAAGAAAGCATGTTCAATCTCGTACGTGTCAGCGAAGGCGGTCCAGCTCGCCACGATGGACCCAGATCAGAAACCGAAGTAATCGTTGATCTATTCGAGCATGTCTTGGGTTCGAATGCGGCCATTGATATTTCTCAAATGCGAAGCCACGCCGAAATACGATCCGCCATCTCAACGGTAGTTCCAGGCTATAGGGCAGTGGCAGCGGTCGATGCTGATGGCGATGAGTTTCAAATCGATGGAAGAACATTTCATACACCGACGTTTGCAACATCACATAACCAAATGGTTATTCATGACGTTGACATTCCCATCCCCGCTCCGGTGAACGACCAACAGGTGCGTATTGTCACGATTCGAAGCGAGGGTCAATTCAACACAGTGGTGTACGAAGACTATGACGTGTACCGCGGAATACCTATTCGAGAGGCTATTTTGCTAAGTCGTGTGGATATGAAGCGATGGGGCATTTTATCTGGACATACGGTTCGCGTCACCACCGACACCGGGACGATAGATGTCACGGCGTTTGAGTTTGACTTGCCCGCCGGAAATGCGGCGATGTATTTTCCAGAGTGCAATGTCATTGTGCCGCGAAAAGTTGACCCACAGAGTCACACGCCAGGATTCAAGGGATTCGTGGCGACCATCACAAGCTGTTGATATTTTCGGCCTCGCTCGATTCAAGTGGTGGAGCAAGTGTGATGGTGTGCTCAGCGAGCCATCCGCCAATTGATCGTCGCCCGCTATCGAGATAGCGCGAAATTGGGTCAAGCATGGCCTCTCGTATCAGCAGTGGCAGTTGAAGCGGGGTGGAGTGATTGGTGGGGTCGGCAAACGCAGCAATATCAACATGAAGTGCAAGAAGTTGTGTAAGTGACGCGGCGGTCAGCCGTGGCATGTCGCAGGGAAGTATGAGCCATCGTGCAGCGAGGCCACTTGCGAGCACGGCCTCGATTCCCGCGAGCGGTCCGTGTTCCGCATGGGTTGCGAGATCGGCAATATGTGGCATGCCTGGCATCGCTTCATTGGGTCCAGAAATCACAACGTGAAAGCCACTGTCTCGGGCGATCGTAATGACCCGTTGCCCCATTGGCACTCCGTCTATTTCCACATGTTGTTTTGGTGACCCCATTCGTCTGCTGCCGCCGCCCATCAAGACTGCGGCCGCTGTGTCGTATGGTGATGATGCTGTGCTCATCCCCAGAGCGTACCCCGCTTAGGCCGCGCGTGGTCCGTCGTGAGTTGGACCGAACCAGCCGAGGCATCCAAGTCGCGTTGCAAGGGCGTTGAGGCTTCGATCCCACTCTTGCCGAAGAACACGCTGCCGCTGACCTGACGTTTCAATGGACCGCGCCAATTCAACCGGAAATGGTATTGGGCTGAGCGCATCGAGCCGTGGGTTGTGGGGAATGTTGATCATGGGTCTACGGGTGAAGATCGGTCGAGTTGGCCGATCGATTCAGTGTTTCACAGAGAATCGCACGGACAGGCTGTTTCGACGCATATGGGGCGGAATGACCCGCACAGGGCAACGTCTAATCAACGCTTCTGGTGATACGATGGGTGGCTTGATGACGAAATTTGCAGCACGAGACAACAATAAACATTCCGATCTCGCTCTGGATGCAGTTCTTGCCAAGGTGCGTGAGGGACTGCGGCTGTCCTGTGAAGACGGACTTGTGTTGTACGAAACGCCTGATATCTGGTCGGTACTCGGGGCAGCGAATAGCGTCCGCCGCCGCTTGCATGGAAATGTGGCCTGGTACAACGTCAATCGCCATTTGAACTACACCAATGTATGCGCATTGTCATGCCACTTTTGCGCCTTTCATCGCAAGCGTGGTGATGATGGCGCGTATGAGTACACCATTGACGAGGTGCGAGAGGAAGCGAAGAAAGCCGCTGCGGCTGGAGCAACCGAGATGCACGTCGTTGGCGGATTGCATCCGTGGCATCCATTTGAGTTCTACACCGACATGCTTCGTGTGATTCGCGAAGAGGCACCACGCGTGCATATCAAAGCGTTTACGGCAGTAGAGATCGTCCACCTTGCAAAGATCTCGAAGCGAGGCCGTGATGGCGCTGATGGCATCCGATCAGTACTTGAAGAGTTGCGAGCAGCAGGGCTCGGATCACTTCCGGGCGGCGGCGCCGAGGTGTTTGACGACCGTATTCATGACGAGGTGTTCAAGGGAAAGATTAGAGGCGATGCGTGGATGGATGTACACCGCATTGCGCACGAACTGGGTATCCACACCAATGCAACCATGTTGTATGGGCATGTGGAGGGCCGCATGGAACGCTTGCGGCATATGGAACTGCTGCGTAGTCAGCAGGACGCGACGCTTCTGGCATGGGCGGGACAGCAGGGTATTGCAACCGAGAATTCGCAAGTCGTGTTGAGCGGCCCGGACGAGCGCTACCCGAACCTGCGACTCCCCACCGTCGATACTTGCGACACTGGTTACTACCAGACCTGCATTCCCTTGCCCTTCATTCCCGATGACAGCAAGCTTGAACGCCTGTATGGGCCGACCGGGCTTGAGAATATGCGCACACTCGCGATTGCCCGGCTCATGCTCGACAATATCCCCCACATGAAAACCTTCTGGATCATGCAAACGCTGCCCGCCTCACAACTCATGCTCGAAATGGGCGGCGCCGATGACATTGATGGAACCGTCGTGTGGTACGACATCACCAAGGTCGAAGGTGAGGGTACGCATCAGGAAGTGACGGTACAGGATCTCCACCGCGTGATGCGGGAGTCCGGTTTGGAACCAGCCGAGCGGGACACCCTCTATCGCCGCGTCACACGAAATGATGCCGAGTGGTCGACCTGCTAATTCGCCAAGGCACCAGCGGTGGCCTGCTGCCCGGCATCAACGATTTTCCGGAGCACTTCGGCCAGCGCCACATTCCGAGGATTGCCCTCGACGATTGGCTGAAGGACGAGCGCGGCGTGCCGCGTTCGCTCCGGCACGAGGTTCATGACATCAAGTTCGGCGTGGACCTCGATGAGTGAGCCGAGGTATTTCCCGACATCGCTTCGGGCAGCCACATCGTTTGGATTCAGGCTGCACCGCAGCACGATGATGCGCCATCCACTGTCAATAGCCCGCACGGATTCATCGGGGAGTGGAATCAACATGGCAGACCAACCGACGAAGTAATGACTCCATCCGAGATCGCGATGAGCAACCGTGCTCTGTGGCTGGGCATCGTGCCGTGCCTGGAAGATGTCACGGGATTGGCGGAAGTGCTCGACCGCGTGGCGGGGATCATCATCGGCCACGACCAGTCCGACTCTTCGAAGGGCGTGGGCGTGGTCGGCTTGCACACGTTGGTTGTCCGGAAAGCGTTCGGCCAATGCGGACAGTATTTTTAAGCCCCGCGTCCAGGCGCGTTTGGCAAGCGGGAGATCATCCATGTTGTAGCGGATGTCACCCTGATCCAGCAGCGAAAGACCCCGAACACGCGTTGCGGCGAAGCTCTTGGGATCATCATCCTTGATGGTTTCGAGCAATTGGCCTGCGGCCTCTAACGCAGCGACGGCTTCGGTCAGGTGGTCGAGTTTCTGGTGCATGAGTGATTCGCGGCGATACATCAGGGCGACTTTAAATTTCGAATCTGTGTCGGTTGGATCGATCGAGGCAATATCCGCCCAGACCGCCCGCGCGGCGCGGATGTCCTGAACCGCTTGTTCGAGTTCACCGATGTCTCCGCGTGCTGTTCCGCCGCGAATCTCGGCGATCTCCATATAAGCATCTGCAAGCGTTTCAAGATCGTTGCGATCGACCTCGCCGAGTTCTCGTTGTTTCGAGAAATAGGTTACGACTTTGGAGGCGAGTTGTAGTTTCGGCTCGATGGCCCCCTCAAGGTCCCGTACCTCGTGGAACGTGTCTCGCAAGAGGGAGCGATGCAGATCCTTGGCCTGCAGAAGTCGATCTTCAGCAAGATCCCGCTGTGAGGCCACTTCAATATTGGCCTGTTCGAGTTTGACGTTGAGATCGGCCGCTCGCGACCACGCGATGCCCGTGGCAATGAGGCCGCCGGTGATGGCCAACACGACCGCCGCTGCCGCCGTGACCACCGTGCGATGCCGACGGGCAAACATACTGGCCTTATAAGAGAGGGTGGGTGGCCGTGCTTCGATTGGATCGTGTTGTAAGTAGTGCTGAAGATCTCGTCGCAGTCCATCGGCCGAGTCGTACCGTCGATCTGCCCGCTTCTCAAGCGCCGTGAGCGTAATGGTTTCCAAGTCACCGCGGATGATGCGGGTAATTGTGCTGGGCCGACGAGGCGGCTCTTCGCGAATAACTCTGATGGCTTCGAGCATGGCCTGCTTTTTGATGTCATAGGGAAGCTCTCGACAGAGCAGTTCATACAGAATGACGCCGAGCGAGTACACGTCGGCGCGAGTATCAACTTCACCTGGATCGCCAAGGCACTGCTCTGGGCTCATGTACTGCAGTGTGCCGATGAGTTGCCCGACACTGGTTTGCAGTGTTGTGACGGCTAGGTCGGCATCCGTTGCTCGCGCAACGCCAAAGTCGATGATCTTGGGGTTGCCCCCGCGGTCCACGAGAATATTGTCCGGTTTCAGGTCTCGGTGAATGATGCCCTTCTGGTGACCATGGTGTACGGCATCACACACACGCTCAAAGAGCTGGATGCGTTCTTCGATACTGAGGTCCATCTCATTGGCGTAGTCGGTGATAGGCCGCGCGGCAGGAATGTATTCCATCGCAAAGAAGGGCTGCTCGCCCGCATCGTTCTGAAATGTTCCAGCCTCATAGATCTGAGCAATGCCCGGATGACGCAAACGCGCCAGTGTCTGCACTTCGAACTGGAACCGCCGCATGGCGGCCGGGGAGGCGCGTTCACTCTTGACGACCTTGAGGGCGACACGCCGCTTGGGGTTATCTTGGGCTGCTTCGTAGACAGCGCCCATGCCTCCACTGCCAATGATGCCGATGATTCGATACTGGCCGATCGTCTTGGGTGTCGCTTCCAAACCCCCAAATGGCCACTCGGCCGGGTGCGAAGGCTTTAGTGTGGCCTCGTCATCCGCTCCAGCATTTGATCCATCAAGGGTTTCGTCCAGTGGTTCGTCGGGTTGATGCGGTGTTTCGTCGGGCATGGTTCTTTCCCGATCCTACCCTCAGCAGCCCCCGAAGGCCCCGATGAGCGTCAGCAGATCGTCGACATCCACCGCGCCGCTTCCGTTGAGGTCTTCCGGGCAATCCGAAGGGTCACCACATGGACCCCAAACGCCGATGAGCGCTAGTAGATCATCCACTCCAACATCTCCACTGCCATCAATATCACCCGGGCAACAGGCGCCGGGAGCCCATGGCGACCCACTCACCGCTGTTTGAACAGATATCTGGTAGTTGCTCGCTACTGGCATGACCTGCACAACATCCATGATGCCATCGTTATCGATATCACCAGCCCCAACAAGTCCCGAATCGCTGCCCGCGCCACGTCCATGAATGCCAAGAGAGGCCTCTGCGAGCATGGCGACGTTGTTTCCGCTTCCTCCGCCACGCGAGAGGGTCGTGGAGTCGTTACGGAGCGCGACGACGGAACTGTCTCCGCTCGTGCTGTCGACTTCGATAAGGACAAGATCGTCGTCTCCATCATTATCGATGTCATCCGAAAGCAGCGTGCCACCAGCAGCACCAGCGTTATTGAGTACTGCAGGGTCGAATCCAGTAGCGGTATTGTTTATCAGGATCGACAAGGAGTCCGTGCCATCAAGTGTGACGGCGACATCGTCATAACCGTCGCCGTTGAGATCCAAGACCGCGAGATCGACCGGCGTACCGAGTGGATCGTAGAGCACAACGGCATCTATTCCACTGAGCAACCCATCATTGTTGTGTCCACCGATATCCCCGTCTTCGCCACCGACAATCAGATCATCATCCTTGTCTGTTCCCGTGCCGATCCCTCCAGGGCTGATAGGCTTTGGCTTGGAGACAGTTGGCACGGTACTGCCCCCACCAAATCCAAATGGCAGAATCGCGGTGATGTTCTCGTAGGTCGTCAGCGTATCGTCGAGGTAGTTTGTGACGGCGATATCAGGAAGATTGTCACCGTTGAGCGAGAAGGCTGTAATTCCTTCGGGTTGGTTGCCGGTTACAAGCGTCTGGCCCAACGAGAATGTGGCACTTCCATCATTGAGCAAGACGAAGGCTTTGTCGAGCGATGGAATCACCGTGGCTAAATCAAGACTGCCATCCTGATCGAAGTCTGCGGCGACCAGATCACTCGGCGAATTGGACACTGATACCTGTGAGTCCAGACACAGTAATCCAGTTCCATCATTGAGCCATATATCAATTGAGTTGCTCGTTCCGCCGACCGCGATCGCCATGTCGTCAATGAAGTCCCCGTTGAAATCATCGACCACCACGGCTCTTGGTGTCCCCATGCCGCCTTCACCGGTAGTTGGGGAATTGAAACCAAATGTCGCCCCGAGCGATTCCACAACGAGCGTTACACCCGACCCTGGGCCACGCAGAAAAGAGACTGCATCAAGGCGTTTGTCCTCTCCGACGACCGGGACGAACCAGACGCTGAACTGGTTGCTTACGGCAGAGGCAGTCAGGACATTGAGGACATCAGAGAGGTTCAGCAGATCGGCATCGGTAATGCCTACGACGCAGCCGCCATCGAGAGTGGTGCTGTTACTGATTTCGACACCTGTGCTGCTGACCTCGAGACCTTTGATCACCATGAGACCGTTGAGAGGATTCCCGAGACCATCTATATTGGCTTGGTAATAATTGCCGTCAAGTACGAGACCTGCGCCTGTTGATGCATCTGATATCACACGGCCTTTGTTGATAAATGTGGCCGCGGCGATAGCTCCGTCTCCCTGAACCACCCCGTCACGATGAATTTGAGCACCGATATCACAGGTAATGGTTGAGCCGGATTCAACATGCAGAACACCGTCTTGCAGATCGACGTCATAGGAACTTCCATCAGCGCTCGTGATCTCGAGAGAACTACTTCCCTCAACAGCCAATGTGCCAGTACTGCTATCAGTGGTTCCGAGTTGGATGACCCCTTCGACACTGAGTGTGCTCGAACTGAAGAGGTTCATGTCACCATTGCCACCGGTACCAATGAGGATGTCGGCGTACTGGCCCGATGAACTGGCAATCGAGAATATCCCTGCGCCGCTTGCGGCGCCTCCGACGTAGGTTGAACCACTAACATTGCTGACGCAATCAAGCAGTCTCAACGAGACGGGGCTGCTGGTATTGGATGCGATAGACAGGGCATCTCCCGTTTCACCATAGATGTTCAGGGAACCCAGTCCACCCCCCGAACCGTCCAGAATGGTGACTTCTCCGGCAAAGCAGTTGAGACTGTCACTCTCAGCATTGCTATTGTCGACGTCTACAATAATCGTGTTGTTGAGACCGAAGTAGACGGCACTTTCGTAGTCGGGGATACTTCCGCCCGTCCAATTGAGGACATCAACCCAATCACCTCCACTGGCAGTCAACCAGTATCGCTGGTTGCTGAAGATGTAGGCTGCCCCCGTGCTGCTATCGGCATTGGGGGCACCGACCACAGCTTCCCTCCACGAGAGCGCGACGGCACTGCCCAACCCTTCGAATCCGATCAGGTCACTGGCTTTGTAGATTTTGGAATGGGTGTATCCACCACTGAAGTTGGCTTCCCAGAGGTCTGCCCTTCCAGTGTCTGGGCCAAGTCCTTCGCCCTGCCTGAGGCCGACCAAGACATCGGTTCCATCAACGGAAACGCTGTATCCCATGTAATCATTAGCGGCGATGCTCGAAGGCTCCAGTTGGGCGCTTGGTTGGAACCCGAGACCAACGATGTACTCAAGAACGAGTGCGGCGCCTGCATTTGTGAACTGATTATCCGATCCCGGTTCACCAACAACGGCCATGTCGCCGTCTATTGCAACCGAATATCCGAACTGAGCCCCCGTACTTGGGTTCATGGATTCCAACGAGGATCCCTGCAGCCACCCGAGTCCGCTGCTGTAGTACATATGAACGAGGCCCAGATCGTACGCATTTGGGGCACCTAGAAGTATGGTGGTTCCCTGCGAGCAACTCTCAGACACACTGACGCTACTCCCCATGTACTCATCTTCAGATTCTGTTGGACTCGTCAGATAATAGTCGAGGATCCATGAGGTACCAGAGCGTACAAAGACGGTTGCAGAGCCATCGTTGATATTAAAGCAATCTGCTTGCGGCGCGCCGACAACCAGCGTTGAACCGTCCATGGCTACTGCGGCGCCAAACTGGTTGCCTGTAGCTGGGGATGCATCATAGAGTTTGTCGATGAATCCAATCACACCATCCACAACACGAAATATGTACACCGCTCCGGCAGTCGTGCCCTGGTCATCATCATATGGTGCGCCAACGGCAATCCACTCGCCGCTGACTGCGACTGAGGCGCCGAACAAATCGTCCGGATTTAAGATGAGAGGATCGAGTGATCCAACGAGATCCCAGTTGACCTCATTCCATTCCCACACGAAGGCCGAGCCTCCGTTGCTGACGCTTCCATCAGACCACGGCGAGCCGACGACGATGAGGTTGCCATCAACTGCGACCGATGTGCCAAGTTGATCTCCCACGTCGGATTGAGAGGGTTGGAATCGACCCACCTCGGTTTCTACCGTTTGAGCAAGGACGATCGATGAGATCATTGCAACCTCGAGGGCTACTATTGGTGCAATGGATCTTTTGTTCATAACCCCACTCTCCTGAAACCGGATGCTCTCATGAGCAGACAGCCACCCCTCAGTGTGAGGGTATTGCCACCAAGATCAAGCCCTAACTCTCAGAAAGTTCGGCCGACAGGGGTTCAATTGTTCAAGGCCAGTTTTTGGCCCTGTAATGGACACTATGACCATTCTTCTGTGATCTGAAGATCACTCGGCCGAGTTGCTTCCGTGGCCGAGTATCCACCGAAGTTCTCGCATCCGCATGGCCATCGCGCCAAGTATGTATACCGCCCCGCCGATACTGATCAGTACAAGCAGTTTGATCAGCGACGGCCACCACTCGGTTGAGTCACCGAGCATCCGGTCGGCGGCCCAGACGCTTAGGGCCATGATGGCCGTAAGGACGACGATCTGCATCACTGCGCGTGGCACCCCATCACCGCGTAGTGAGAGGCCTCGTCTCTGCAGGATCCAGAGCATCACGATCGCCTGGATGGCGGCGCAGATGGATGTTGACCATGCAAGGCCAGCCTCTCGAAGTGGCGTCCAAATGAGCGTGACGTTCAGCACGACGTTGAGCCCGACAACAGCGACGGCAATGCGGACAGGCGTCGTGACTTCGTCACGTGCATAGAACGCCCGTGTCAACACTTGTACAAGCGCATAGGCCCACACACTTGCCGCATAGCCAAGTAACACGAAGGCCACGCGGCTCGTATCTTGTGCGCTAAATTCGCCGCCCTGCAAGATGATCTTCGTAATTGGCTCACGCACAACCATCAAGCCGATTCCGGCTGGCAATCCGATAAAGAGGACAAAGCGAATGCCACGACGAACAGTGTCGGAAAATGTGGCCGTGTCTCCTCCTTGCTTTGCGAGCAGCGGATAGATGGCCGTAGCAACAGCGATACCAAACACACCAAGCGGAAATTGATAGAGGCGCTGGGCGAATGAGATTGTTGCCATAGCTTGATCGGATAGCGGGTACGGGTGGCCGGCGATGGTGTCGCCGAATAGCAGTGGATACGACGCAATCAATCCATCGAAGAGTGTGTTGATTTGAAGAACGCCGAGCCCAAGAATCATTGGACCGGCTCTACGGATGATGTCTCGAAGCGGTGAGGCTGCTGCTGCGAGATCAAGCCTAAGATGCGCCTTCCCGCGGAGGGCGATGAGCGACCAGGTCAGTTGCAGACACCCCGCGATGATCACGCTTCCCGCCATGATCGAGACGACAAGAAGACGGCTCTCGGGGGTCTCTGTTCCAAACCAGACCCATCCAAAGGCGGCTGCTCCGATGAGGCACGCATTGAGAATGAGCGGCGCTGCGGCGGTTGGTCCGAATCGACCGTGCACGTGCAGCATCGCGCCAATGATGGCGACAAGGCACACCAGTGGCATGTACGGCAACATCACCATTGTGAGCCAGATCGCCGGGCTCGTGTGATCA
Source organism: Phycisphaerae bacterium (assembly GCA_018663565.1). Classification (GTDB taxonomy): domain Bacteria; phylum Planctomycetota; class Phycisphaerae; order Phycisphaerales; family SM1A02; genus UBA12567. The sequence goes on along the minus strand of JABJQE010000207.1, from coordinate 8,701 downwards.
AGCGAACTCGACACTAGAAATAACACCGCTTCGCCGAGAACCACAATTGCACTGAGTACGACTACGAGTCCACCGAGTAGACAACCCGCTACGGCAGACGCAGTGAGCGGATTGTCATCGACTAGACGTTGATAGGTCGGCAGAAACGCCGATGACAAGGCGCCTTCTCCAAAGAGCCTTCGGAACAAGTTCGGAATCAAGAAGGCAAGCCAAAAAGCGCCCATGGCATCACTCGTGCCGAGCAGCCGGCTCGCCGTGGCATCGCGAACAAGACCAGCAACACGGCTGGTCGCTGTCAACATCATCACCGTTCTTGTGTTGCGTTCGAGTTTGTCACTCATGAGCAAGACGCTCCTGTCTCATCCATGCTTTCCGCAGTGAGAAGGAGTATGACCCGACCCCAACAAGGAGCGCACTCGGGACGATCAGACCAACAAGTCCCGCACGATACAACAGGGTTCCGCCAAACGCACCAACAACGAGCGCCATTGCAACACTGCACCAGGCCATGCAAGTGATCGACGGCCAGCGTGGTCCACCGGTTCGCTTCCACGCGCGAAGGCCAACTGGGAATGCGGCGACGCCAGCAATTGCTATCGTGATAAGACCACAGATCATGCTCCATGATTCATGGAGTGTGGCCCAGACGAGAAAATAGAGAAGTGGAAACACAACAAAGGTTGTGATGGTGCCGATGGCGATTGCAGTTCGTCCGCCGGTTCCTCGATCAATAAACCGATCCATTGCCGTGATTGCTGATCGCCATGGCCCACCTTCAGATGTACCTACAGGTGGAACCAATGCTGCTGTAATCATCGCCGCAGCGATCAGCCCCTCTATTCCAGCTATGACATCTGGAAGTGACCAATGTCTCCATTGTGACATCAAGTCTTGCGTCCACTCATCAAATGGAATCCACACGGCGATGAGTACAAAGCCCATCCAGCCGCGCGGAAGGAAGCGAGCGCGTTCTAGGAGGACGGCAAGTATTCCAAAGGCCAAGAAGTGCATGAGTTTGTCGGGTGGCGTGTGTTCGGGGCCAAGGGGTTCGATCCGCGGCCAGTGCGTGCCTGTGCTGAGTGCTATGAAGTACAGCACAAAGAACCACCGCCAGGGACCAACCTGTGTTGGCAAGGCGAGGAGACGGTTATCCAATGGTGTCAGCACCTTCTGAAGCGGAGGCATCAATCTTGACTTCGACTTCCGCAGCGGGTGGCCGCCACAATTGTATGACCGATTCGGCAACCGCGAGGTAATCAAGGGCGCCGCGGCTCGTGGAGTCGTAGGCCAAGATGGACTGGCCGAATGACGGCGCTTCTGCAAGTTTGATGTTGCGTCGAACCGGTGGCGAAAGGACGCGGCACTGGCTCCACGGGACTGGCTGCTCGCGGCAACTCTCCAAGAATGCTTCAAGGTCTTCAACAACCTCTCTAGCAAGTGTCGTTTGTGATTCATGCATACACAACACAATGCCCGCGACCCGAAGATCGGGGTTGACTGATCCGCATATCAGGCCGACGGTCTCGAGGAGCTTTCCGACGCCTTGCAACGCAAGGAAGTGAGCCTGCATGGGAACAAATACCTCGGTCGAAGCGGCGAGGGCATTCAGGGTCAGTACACCAAGGCTTGGGGGGCAGTCGATGAGTACGGCGTCCCACTGGTCGCCAGCTGCGGCGAGCGCTTGGCGAAGTCGATCCTGTTTGTCTGGAAGGCCCGCAAGGTCGGCTTCAACAGCAGCAAGATCTGTCTCAGCGGGAATGATGTCGAGCCCCTTCTCGACCTCGATGGCCACATCAGCTGCGTTTGAACCAGCTTCAAGCAGGAGGTCGTAGACGGTGGCATCATCTTCTTGGGGCCGAACGCCAAAGTGCAGCGAAAGGTGTGCTTGTGGATCAAGATCAACAAGGCATGTGCGGAGCCCGGACCGCGCAAGGGCGGCTCCAAGATTCGCCGTCGTGGTCGTCTTCCCAACGCCACCCTTCTGATTGATGATGGCTACAACATGCCGCGTTCCACTCATATCGGCGAGTGTAAGAGAGACGGCGGACGAAGGTGGGACTTTCAATGCGGAAGCCAACAAGTTGAACACAGCGTCCCTACTATTGGCCCCATGGCACGACTGACCGACACCGCAATAGTGCTTCGTCGCTGGGAGTACTCGGAAACCTCACAGACTGTCTCGGCATTGTCCCGGGAACACGGTCTTGTTCGGGGGCTCGCGAAAGGAGCGATTCGCCCCGGAGGTTCGTTTTCGGGTGGCTTTGAACCAGTGACACGAGGTCATCTCGGCTGGATGGTGAAGGCGGGCCGGGAACTTGCGATTCTGACTGAGTGGTTGCTTGAAGAGGTGTATTGGTCAACTCGCCACAACGCGGAAGCGAACCGAGCGGCCATTTATGCGGTCGATTTGACCGCGAGGTTGCTGACCGACCAGGATCCTCATCCAACAGTGTTTGATGCGCTCGATCGGGTATTGACCGATTTATCTTGCTCATCAGCCCATCTTCTGACCTTTCAGTGGACGCTTCTTGAGGCGATCGGCTGGCGACCTGTTGTGGAGCACGATGTTGTGAGCGGTGAGCCACTTCCGGCTGATGGACACGTGTTTGGATTTCGGACATCTGCAGGAGGCGTCGTGGGCGTTCCAGCCGAGGGGGATTGGCGTGTGCGCCGGGAGACCATTGAAGTACTGCAAGGGTGCGCGGTGGGTACGTGGGGTCATGGTGCCGATGTGAGTAGACGAGCGAGCGGGTTGCTTGCGGTGTACATCCGCGACTTGCTTGGCGAGCACAGTGAAGCCATGCGACACGCCTTTCCAGCAATTGGATAAATCCACATCCTGTTTGGTGGGGGTATCCTTTGCCCATGAGTATTACCTATCGCGAGCACATTCTTCCAAATGGCCTCCGCATTGCTGCGGAAGTTGATCCCAAAGCAGCATCAGCCGCTGCGGGGTTCTTTGTGCGAAGTGGTGCTCGTGACGAGCCCACGCCATTGATGGGCATCAGCCATTTTCTTGAGCACATGGTGTTCAAGGGAACCGATGCGAGAGGTGGCGAAGAGATCGACGAGGCATTTGATGAACTTGGCGTAAACCACAATGCGTGGACTTCACATGAGATCACCGCATTCCATGTGCACGGCCTTCCCTCGACTCTTGAGCCAGCCCTTCGAATTCTTGCTGACATCATGCGGCCAGCGCTTCGGTCTAATGATCTTGCCGATGAGGCCGAGGTCGTTGTTGAAGAGATTGCAATGTATGAGGATCAACCGTTTTGGCAACTCTGGGAGCGGGTGTCCGAAACGTACTACGGACAGCACCCGATGGGGCACCGCGTCCTTGGCACCGCCGACACTGTTCGGGCGGTGTCGCCAGAATCGATGCGGTCGTGGCACGCCGAGCGATATGGCGCTGACAACGTGGTGCTCGCTTTGGCCGGACAAGTTGATTTTGATCAGACCTGCACGTTGGTCGAATCACTCTGCGGACACTGGCCACATACTGGCGCCACACGCACACTTCATGACATGACGCACTCCGAACAGTCATTCACATTTGAAAGTGATCGAATCTCCGCTGCGTATGTGCTTGGAATTGCGCCGGCGCCTGCGATTCAAGATGATCGCCGTTATGCGGCAGGCGTCTTGTCATGGATCCTTGGGCGTGGCGATGGCTCACGGTTGCACTGGGCGCTGGTTGACCCAGGCCATGCCGAAGAGGCCTACGCAGAGTACGAGGGCAATGATCGGTGTGGTCGATTTGTGTCATGGGCCGTGTGCTCGCCGGAGCGTATTGATTTCGTTGAAACCACTATGCGAATCGTTCATGACGAACTTGTTGCATCATTGACTGAAGAGGACCTCGCAGAGGCTAGGGCCATGATGCGAACAGCCGTATCGGTTGCCGCTGAATTGCCAGCGGGCCGCATGCAGCGTCTTGGCAGGGTTCTCACCACACTTGGCGAGCGGACCAGCCTTGAAGATGAACTCAACCGGATGAATAGAATCACGCTTGACGAATTGCGTCAAGTGGCTGATGAATGGCCAATGCAGGCCATTGTGACCGGTCGCATGATGCCATTAGCCGTGTAGCGCCCGTCCTTCGACGCCGAGTGCCGCTTCGTGCAACGCTTCGGACATGGTTGGGTGGGCGTGCATGGTTGAGATGATGTCTTCTGCGGTTGCCTCGAGCCTGATTGCAAGGCAGAACTCATGAATCAATTCAGAGGCATCTTTCCCGATAATATGCGCGCCAAGAATTTCACCGTACGGCTCGCTTGTCACAATCTTGACGAAGCCCTCGGCCGCCCCAGTGGCGATTGCCTTGCCGAGCGCAGTCAATGGAAACTTGCCAATCTTGACATCGTGTCCAGCTTCTCTCGCGGCAGCCTCGGTCATACCAACCGATCCGATTTGCGGGCTTGTGTACGTGCAACCAGGGATTGAGTTGTAATCGATTCCCAGTGTGTGGTGACCTGCGATTCGCTCAACACACGTGACGGCCTCTTCACTTGCGACATGTGCAAGCCATGGGGGTCCGATGATGTCGCCAATCGCATATACGCCAGCGAGTGACGTCTCATAAGTTGGTTCTTCGACATCGCGGTACGCGACTTTGATAGCGCCGCGGTCAATATCAACTGTGACACCGTCTCCGAACAAGCCGTCGTATCGTCCACTCACTCCAATAGCGACAAGCACAGCGTCGCCCTCAAGTGTTTCCGTTTTCGACTCATCGGAAGCGCTTGCAATGCTGACCCTCACACCATTGTCGGTCTTCTCGATGCCTGTCGTGACGTGACCTAGCTTGAAGGAAATGCCCTGTTTCTTGAAGATTTTGATCGCTTCCTTTGAGACGTCTTCATCTTCAACTGGCAGGATGCGGTCGAGCATTTCGATGACAGTGACATCGGTTCCCATAGCGTTATAGAACGATGCGAATTCCATACCAATAGCGCCACTTCCGACGACAATCAATCGATCTGGCCGAGACGGCGCGACCATGGCATCTTGTGAGCTCCAAATCCGCTCGTTGTCGAAGGCTGCAAATGGAAGTTCGCGGGGCGCTGCGCCGGTGGCGATGACAATGCGATCAGTCGTGATCTGTTGGGTGACTTCAGTGCCGGTGCCATGGTAATAGTCATCATCGGCTGCTAAGACATCAACTTTGCAGGGCTCATTACCAACGCGGCCAGCCATGATCCTGGCATGCCCCTCGATGTGGGTAATGCCGTTCTTCTTCATCAGGTATCCAACGCCGCCATTGAGCTTTGCGGTTACGCCGCGGCTCTTGGCGATGATGGCAGACCAGTCTTGGCTGGCATTGTCGAAGTTGATTCCCCACTCCTTACCGTGGGTGACGGCTTCATTCCAGAGTTCGGCGTTGTGGAGCAATGCCTTACTTGGGATACACCCCCAGTTGAGGCATACGCCGCCGAGCTTGTTCCGTTCGATAATGGCAGTCTTCATGCCGAGTTGAGCAGCGCGGATGGCACCGACGTATCCGCCAGGGCCGCCGCCGATGACGACGAGATCAAAGTGGTTGTCAGATGCCACAGGATGGCTCCAAATTCAGGGGACGAGATGGGAATTACGGGGGCCTCACCGCTCAGATTGGACATTCTATCGTGGCAACCGAATCGACGACCAGATTGCCCGGATCACGTTGACGGCCACAGGGCCCTGCAAGTACGATTCCCGGTCCTACAAGTTGAGTTAGAACAGGAAATTCCCGTGCGAACTGCACTCGTCAGTGATATTCATGGCAACCTCGAAGCACTCAATGTGGTGCTTGACGATATTGATCGTCGAACGGTTGACCGTATCATCAGTCTCGGTGACATTCTTGGCTATGGCCCGGACCCGGTGGCCTGCGTTGATCTTGTGGCCGAGCGGTGTGATTGGTCGCTCATGGGGAACCATGATTACGGCGCGCTCTACGAGCCAACGAACTTCAATGCCGCTGCCGAGCAAGCAGCCTATTGGACACGGGCTCAGCTTGAGCTCGAAGAGGATGAGACTGCTGCCGCGCAGCGATGGGAAATCCTTGGTCGCCTTCGAGTCCGCACAAGTTTCAATGATTTCCTGTGCGTGCACGGTTCGCCGCGGAGACCGATCAATGAGTACATCTTCCCAGAAGACGCGATCAATTCTCCAGTGAAGATGAAGCAGTTGTTTGAGCACGTGCCGCAATACTGCCTTGTAGGGCACACGCATGTCCCTGGTGTGTTTACGGATGAGCCCGATTTCTATGGTCCCGAGGACATGGATGACCGCACGTGGAAGTTCACAGGCGAAGGCAAGTGCATCGTTAACCCAGGGTCTGTTGGCCAGCCTCGAGACCTGGATCCACGATCGAGTTATGCCATTCTTGACGAGGACGCGAAGACCGTTGAGTTCTTCCGACTCGAATATGACATTGATGCAGTGGTAAAAAAGATTTATGCGATTCCGGAGCTGACCAATTGGTTGGGCGACCGGTTGATCGAAGGACGCTGATTCATGGCGAATACGAGTGGTTCTAATGATCCTCGCGCGGCGGCTGCCGCGCGACTTCGGCGCCTGATTCCAATTGGCGCAGGCCTTGCAATTCTGATCGTTGTGATCTTGATTGCAACGGCACCACGCTCTGGCCGTGGAGTCGATGCAACAGCAACGACACCAGATGCCGCGCCTGCTGTGGCCTCAACATCAACTGATACGGATCCACCCGCTACTGATGATTCGGCTGCGGCAACAACATCAGCCCCTGCCACCGCCCCCGCCCCCGCACCCGCACCCGCGGCTGTTGTCAAGCCAGCTGATACAGCAGATGGTCGATCGATTGGCGGTTTGCACGTGCGGCTGCACAAGGTTGATCTTTCTGCTCCCCCGCTGCCAACTATTGGCGGTCTTGATGACCCAGCGGTCGCGAGAATGGAATTGGAGTTCTGCCGACAAGGCGCCGGCATTGTTCGCATTCCATTTGCCAATATCTGGACAACTGCCAAAGCGCGGCGTCAGGCCGAGGCTTGGTATGCCGCCCGCGGCACTGACAGGGCTGGTTCAGTTGACCTACCAGCAGAAGAGTTCCGACTCGAGCTCGCGAAGGAATCACTCGTTCCTATGGGTGGTCAGCTGATCACCATTCCGCTGCTCTCCGCTCGCAGCATTACGGTAAACGGCACCGAACTCAACCTAGTGCCAGCGTCGTGTTGGAAACCAGACGGCGTTGGACGCTTTGTGGCCGAAGTGCTCAATGGCAAGGACGAGCCAATTGTTCGAATTGAACGCACCTGGCGGCTTGATCAGTGGGATATTGAGCTTGATCAGCAGATTGTGAACCTGACTGGCGAGGATCTCGCTATTCGCTGGTCGCAGTACGGCCCACCGAACCTGATACCCGATCGAGCACGGTATATGGACCGTCGCCGAATGCGGTTTGGCTACTTGCTCGGTCAAGAGCATGATCCCGACAGACTCGCTGGCGTTGTGGCCGACGGTGCCATGCTTCTGGAATTGACCGATGTGGCCAACGAGGGCAACTCGCCTGTGCTGTGGCCAAACGAGTTGTCCAGAGAAGAAGGCTATGAACTGTCCTGGTTTGCGTCGACGAATCGATATTTCGCCATGGCGATTCATCCGCTGCTTGATGCCCAGGGCCGTGGAGACGTGGCGTTCGGGGATGTCGTGGGAGAAATTACGCGATACACGTCCAAGGTGAATGATGAACCGGTCATTCTCACTGGCTTGATGTGGCCAGGGGGCGGTGCACCCGACGCGACGCTGAAGGCAGGCGGCACAAAGTCACTCTCAATGGGTGTGTATGCAGGCCCACTTGAAGAGTCCATTTTGTCAGGTGAACAGCCGTATAAGACGCTGAATATGCGGGGTCTAATTCTGTATCAGATGTCGAGTTTTTGCGCGATCTGTACATTCCAGTGGCTCGCTCACATCCTGCTCGCTGTCTTAGCCTTCTTTGATCACTATGTTGTGTTTGACTGGGGCGTGGCGATCATTTTGCTCGTGATGTGTGTGCGAACATTGCTGCATCCCATTACCCGGCATAGCCAAATGGGCATGCAGAAGTTTGGACGACAGATGCAGAAGCTCAAGCCAGAAATGGACAAGCTTCAGAAGAAGTACCCGGGAGACAAGAAAAAGATTCAAGAAGAGCAAATGCGGCTCTTTCGTGAACGTGGAATCAACCCACTGCAGATGCTTGGGTGTTTGCCAATGTTCTTGCAAATGCCAATCTGGGTAGCCCTGTATGCGGGGTTGTACTTCTCATTCGATTTACGCCAAGAGCCTGCATTTTGGGGTGTTTTTCAAGATCTGTGGGGCTGGCCCTTCCTGGCTGACCTCGCGTCACCCGACCACTTCTTCTGGGAATCCGCAAAACCATTTAAGTTCATGTTGTGGAATATCACGGGTATCAACCTGCTTCCACTCTTGATGGGCGCGGTGTTCTTCTTCCAACAGAAGTACATGACGCCAAGCACCAGCATGTCGCCTGAGCAGGAGACGCAGCAGAAAATCATGCGGGTCATGATGGTGGTGTTATTCCCGGTCATGCTGTACAGCGCACCCTCCGGTTTGACGTTGTACATCTTGACGTCGAGCACTATTGGAATTCTCGAGAGTCGACATATTCGCAAGAAAGTGGAAGCAATGGACTTTGACACCATTGCACCGAAACCTTCGCCGGCTGCATCAGGCCGCG
>JABJQE010000206.1 GCA_018663565.1 Phycisphaerae bacterium | reverse complement strand
CGCGGCCTGTATCAATCTGTTGTGGAGACGTTGTCTCGAATGGACGACGCAGAAGTGTGTCGCCGTGAACGCATGCAGGAAGTGTCGCTTGTCAATCAGGGGATTACCTTCACGGTGTATGGCGAAGACGAGGGAACCGAGCGCATCTTCCCATTCGACTTTGTTCCCAGAATCATCGGCTCCGACGAGTGGAAGGTGCTTGAGGCAGGTTTGATTCAGCGAGTCACCGCATTGAACCTCTTTCTTGAGGATGTCTACGGAGATCAGCGTTGCCTGCGCGAAGACATTATGCCATTTGACTTGGTGCTCTCTCGCAGTGATTTTCGGCGTGAACTTGTTGGGACAAGGCCTCGGCATGGCATCTTTACGCACATTGCAGGCATTGACTTGCTTCGCGATGACAAGGGCGGTTTCTTAGTGCTCGAAGACAACTGCAGATGTCCTAGCGGCGTGTCATACGTATTGGAGAACCGGAATCTGCTCACGCGGGTCTTTCCAGAACTGTTTGCAAACTATGGCGTTCGTCCCGTCGATCGATACCCGCACATGTTGCTGGAGACGTTGAAGTTTGCAGCCCCTCGCGGTCGCGAGCGGCCCTCTGTTGCCGTTTTGACGCCGGGCCTGAACAACAGTGCCTACTTTGAGCATTCTTTTCTCGCTCGAGAAATGGGCGTGCCGCTTGTCGAGGGCCGCGATTTGATTGTTGAAAACGACCAAGTCTCGATGCGAACGACGCGTGGTCGTCAGCGAGTCGATGTGTTGTACCGCCGGATTGATGATGAGTACATCGATCCTGTTGTGTTCAACTCAAAAAGCTTGCTCGGCGTGCCTGGCCTGATTCATGCGTGGCGGGCAGGGAACATAACCATCGCCAATGCCCCTGGAGCTGGTGTGGCTGACGACAAGTCGATCTATCCGTACATGCCTGATCTTGTGCGGTTCTTCCTCGGCGAAGAACCGAAGCTCGCGCAGGTGCACACCTACATTGGCCGGCGTAAAGACGATGCTGCATATATCCGCGATCACTTCTCAGAGCTGGTCGTCAAACTGACAGATGGGGCCGGTGGATACGGCATGTTGGTTGGCCCAACTTCTTCAAAGCAAGAGATCGCGGACTTCGCTACGAAGTTCAATGCGCACCCCGAGGCATATATCGCGCAGCCACTCGTTGAGTTCTCGTCCCACCCAACCTGGGTCGGCAATGAATTCGCGTCACGGCGGGTCGATATGCGACCCTTCGTGTTGTATGGCGAATCGATCCAAGTACTCCCGGGTGGTTTGACTCGCGTGGCGATGGAAGAGGGATCGTATGTAGTCAACTCTTCGCAAGGTGGCGGCAGTAAGGACACATGGGTCTTGGCCGAGGAGCTGGTCCCATGAGTGCGATGTTGGCTCGATCAGCCGAAAATATCTACTGGATGGGTCGATACCTTGAACGTTCTGCCAACTTGTGCCGCAACCTGTTTGTGGCCGAGCAATTGACAGTTGAAATTCGAGGGCTCGCACCGAATGAGGCGATTCAGTTCTGGCACGGGTTCCAGAAGGTGTATCCCGGATCGCCACGCCACAAGCCGTTTTCGGATGTTGATAAGGCAATGCAATCTGGCATGCATTCGTTTCTGCTGGGCACAAAAAATGCACTTTCGGTTGTGAATTCAATTCGTAACGCAAGAGAGAATGCCAAGGCGGTACGAGAGTATTTGACGCGAGAAGTGTTCGAGCAGATTAATTCATGTTGGCTGCATCTTGATGCAGGACTGCGTGGCGAGGAGCTGCCGTCTATTCTCCTTGGCCAAGTGCAGGAAGCTGTATTCGGAATCGGCGGGGCCACGGAGCGAACGCTCATCCGCAATGAAGCCTGGACATTTCTTGATCTGGGCGTGATGATTGAGCGGGTGTACCGCGTCTTGCTGCTGCTGCGGCATCGCATGCCCACCTTGATTGCGCCACCGAGCGATGTTGATATTCCGGTGCACCATGCATTGCTGCGTGGCGTCTTGCGATCCGCCGGATCGCTAGAGAATTATCGCCGTGTTCAGGGGGCTGAGTTGACACCAGAGATCGTTTCATCGTTCTTGATGTTCAACGAACAAACGCCGCACAGCGTTGCCTTTGGTGTATCCCATGTACAAGGTGATCTGGGCGATATTGAGCATGGAGGCGTGCTGACCGAAACTGCTCGGCTTGTCGGCCGGCTTTCTTCACAACTTAAATTCGAAGAGCAGGAACTGCTTGGCCGTCACGACTTCGCAACGATCTGTGGCACGCTCCTCAGTGAGGCGTCTCGCATTCATGAATCTCTAACTCGACTCTACTTCACGGTATAGACCATGCTTCTTGAAATCACTCATCATCTTCAGTTTCAGTATTCGGCATTTGTCCGCGAGTCTCATATGGAGATTCGTGTCGAGCCACGGACTCAAAGCGGACAGACCCTGCACGATTTTGAACTTGGCATTGGCCCACACGCGCAGCCGAGCCGGCACGAGGACTGGCTTGGGAATGCAATGCACTGGTTTTCGGTTACCGATTACCACGACCGCGTCGAAGTGGCTTGTCGGTGCCTTGTTGAAACCAGTGACCCGCCGGTTGACTCGATGGCGCTTCCAGATGCATGCGAAGCGATTCATCCGACCTTGCTGACGTGGGACTTCTTGCAGTTTGGAGGGCCGGTTGTTCAGAGTGCCATGCTGCAAGAATTATCTGACAAGATGTCTTTGGGCGAGTGCTTGACACTCGGCAGTGTGATTGAACGGTTGGCCAATTCGCTGGGCACTCATATTGCGTATCAATCCAAGGTTACCGACGCGTTCTCAACGAGTGATGATGCGTTGCGAGCCGGGGCTGGTGTCTGTCAGGACTTTGCGCACATCACACTTGGCTTGTTGCGACTGCACGGCATTCCATGTCGATATGTAAATGGATATTTGCATGTGGAAAATGTGGCGAAGCCTTCTGAAAGTCATGCGTGGATTGAAGTGTGGTCTCCGACGATGGGGTGGGTTGGATTTGACCCCACGCACTCATCCATCATTGGTCAACGATATGTCATCGTCGCGTACGGACGGGACTATTCAGATGTGCCCCCAAACAGAGGCATCTTCCGAGGAGCTGCCGAAGAACTGCTCAGCGTGCAGGTCATCACGACACCAGTCGAGCGTCGCGAGCGGCACCATGCTGCGAGTCCGCTGATTATGGAAGTTCCGGTCTTTGCCGAAGCTCCTGATGGCCAGGCTGTGCACGAGCTGCGATCTGATGAAGCAGCCACTCAGATGCAACAACAGTAGCGCGGCGCAAGTCTGGTTGGTTCGATCACGATCCGCCCAAAGCAACAGCCCCCGGCACCAAGTGCCGAGGGCTGCTGAGGTCAGATCAGGCTGAGCGTGATCACTCCAAGGTGAAGCGATACTCGGACATGCCACTGGCACAGGTCCATGCCGTATTCCACTCCGATGGAGCAGTCACGACGGACCAGTTGCCGCCGCCGATGGTCCACGTTGCCGAGGCAATCGTGCCAGGAAGGGCGGCGACATCATTGTCAACCGTACCGGCATCGAGGTTGACCAAGAGAATGACAGTGCCCATTTGGGAACCGATGCTCAGGTCAAACGTGCCGCCAGCGTTGACTTCGGTGGAAGTCCACCAGTCAAGGTCGCGGTAGGTTCCGCCAGTTGGGCCTTCAACATACACGGATAATTCGCCGCAGATGATGTCACCAACAGAGACAGGAGTGAATGTTGGGGACAGCATATTGGTGCCGCCGTTGCAGTCTGTCTCGGCGTCATCTCCATCTACGAAGCACACGCATGCAAAGTCAGATTCACTGACTGTGCCATCTGTGCAACCTTCGTAGTTGGTTGGGCATGCGTACGTGGCGCACGATTCGCCGGTCACATAGGTGCCGCCAAGTGCATCACAGTCAGCAGGGCTCAGGTCGCCCACGCACGATCCGGCCACGCAGCAGGCTGCTGCAGGAGCGGCTTCACCGAGAAGCGTGACTGAGTAGTCATTGTTGCCGCTTGAGCATGGGATCGTGAGGCCAGAGTTGAAGTCAAAGCCAACCCAGACGCAGTAGTTGCCACCAGCGGGCAATGTCATGGTGACTTCGCCCTCTTGGTATGGCTCAGTGATGAAGTAGTCCACGAAGGCAACTGAATCAAGGTCAACAATGCCAAAGACCAGATTGGATTCGCCGCCACCTTTGACGGTGAACACGCCTCCAGCACTCGCATCGAAGAGGTACCAATCGGTGTCGCGATAGGTGAGGTCTTCGCCTGCATCACCGCAACCAATGCAGGTGAAGGTGGACATCAAACCACAGATAGTTTCATCTGTGGCGATGGCGCCGTACTGCACAGGATTGTTGTTGAGTCCACCATTTGGATCGTTTGGCAGACCGTTTGAGTCCTCTTGGCATGGCACGCCTTCGTCAGTCGCGTCTGCGGGGCAACCGCCCCAGCCGCAGCTGTTGGTTGCGCAGTCAGTGCCGCTGCCTTGGAAGGTGCCGCCGAAAGCATCGCAATCAATTTCCATCAAGTCATCAATGCAGTCGGCGAAGCCGATGCAGCAGGCACCTGGTGATGGTTGTGGGCATGCAGCGGCAACACAGTCGATGCCGTCGCCAGAGTAGGTGCCGCCTGCAGCAGCGCACTCATCAGGAGTACCCTCGGTGCAGGTGCCGTCGCTATAGCAGCAGGCGCCAGCGTGGCAGTCGTTGCATGTTGAGCCATCGCCAAGCCAGTCGCCCGAGCAATCGCCTTCAGCGACATTCTCGTCACAGCCGGCTAAGCCGAAGCAGCATGCGCCCATCGGGGTGCAATCAGCGCCAAAGGCACCAATGACGAGCAAGAGGTCATCAACCGTGACGGCGCAGTTGCCGTTCGGGGCAGGGTCACAGTCGCCGATTGGGCGATAGGTTCCATCGCCAATATCGCCATAGCTACCGATGACTGCGAGAATATCATTGACGTCAACCGGGCCATCGCCTGTGACATCAGCAGGGCAGGGGCCCAGTGGCTGATCGCAGGGATCGCCGACGCCGCCCATGACACGAATCGAAAGATTGGAAGTTGCAGCTTGCCAGTTACTGGGCATTCCAAAGCCGCCACCCGGGTTGGCTTGCCAAGCGGAGGCGTCGCCGATGAAGGATGTGGTAATACCAGTCTGGCCGTTGGCCGCAAATTCGTTTACTGGGATCAATGTCACCATTTGGGTGTCAGTGGTCAAGGCCCAGTTGCCATCGAGATAGACAAGGTCGCCATAGGCCTGACCAGTCCAGTTGGCATCGAGGTTGACGCTGCCGTCGGCCGAGGCGTAGCCAACCAGATTGGCTGCTGCATCTTCAATGGCGACGTAGAAGTTGACCTGAACGCCGCTGACCATGTCGATGGTGGTGTAGCCATTCCAGCCGGAGACGACTGCGGCCACTGAGGTCGCAGACATGCCGCCGCTGTTGTCAAAGTCATCGATGGCCGCGATGCTGTAAATTGAATAGGCTGCCTCAAAGTATTGGCTGGCCAGTATGTTGCTTGTGTCGATGTCGGTGCCATCGTTGGCGCCGACTTGGTCCATGAGCGAGCCGGCTTGGGCCCCGGTTGCTAGGGCCACTGCGCCAAGCAATGCTGTCGTAGTAGTGTGCATGATTCAGATTCCTTCTCTTTCTCTCTATCTCATGGCTCCTCAAGGAGATGAGGAGCACTCATTCACTGTACAAGGGAGCCGCCTTGGCGAGTAGGGGGAAATCTGGGGGGATTCGTGCTATTTCAGGCTGATATGGCCAAACTGGTGCCCTGCAGCCATCAGTTTCGCGGGGATACACCGCTGGCTTGCGAGCAGCAGTTCGTCCGCCATGCCCCCAAATGCCATCCTCAGAGCCCATGCGGGGGCAGGCAGTATGGCTGGCCGATGCCAGCGGCGGGCGAGATGGGCCGTGAATGCACGGTTGGTGAGTGGTGTTGGGGCCACGGCATTGAGTGGCCCATGGAGCGACGCATCAACGCAGCACCGGAGAATGATCTGCGTGAGGTCGTCGAGTTCAACCCAACTGACCCAGTGTCGTCCGTTGCCGAGTCGGCCTCCAAGACCGAGTCTGAAGGCGCGTTTCATGCGTGCCAGTACGCCGCCTGATTCGGAAAGCACGAGCCCAATGCGAAGGCACACTCTCCGAGTATCACAGCGTTCAATGGGCTCGCCGGCTTTCTCCCATGCCGATACAAGGCCCGGTAAGAAGCCCTCGCCTCTGGGCGAATCTTCAGTGAGTATTTCGTCGCCCCGATTGCCATATAGCCCGATGCCAGATGCTTGGATGAACGCAGCGGGCGGGTGATGAAGGCGTTGCAGCGCTTCGATGAGGAAGCGGGTCCCGTCAACGCGGCTCCGCAGCAAGATTTCGCG
>JABJQE010000205.1 GCA_018663565.1 Phycisphaerae bacterium | reverse complement strand
TGCAGGGTCATATTGTTGTCTCTGATCGAACCGCGACCCAGCCCTCACGGCCGTCGACGCTGCCCTTTACAAGTCGTCCAGGTTCTATGTGCTCTGGGATCAATGCGCTAAGCGGAACGATTTCAATTCCATCTGCAATCGCTTGATCCAAAAACGCCTCAAACATAGCAGCCTTTGCTCCGCCCTCTGATTCAGCATGCACTGTCAACACATCAAAGTCGTCGCACTGCATGCATGATCGAATGTGGGCATTGAAGTTGTCATCGGTAATTCCATTCCGCCCCACTGCTTCATCCCACGTTGGCAGATTGACACACACCTGTGGCGGGCCCGCATGTGGTGTGAAGACGCCATGACCGCGGCAGTCGCTCGCGTAGGCATAGCCAAGTTCATCTCGAAGCGGCAGAAGCTCTGGTGTGCATCGCCAGCCTGGGGATGCGGTGCAGATTGGCGGTCGTCCTATTGTTTCGGTAATTGCTTCATGCGCCAATGTCATTTCGGCGCGAATCGCATCGGGAGTCATGCGATGGGCTGCCACCTGCCAGCGATGGTGGTCCCAGGCGTGCATGCCAATCTCATGGCCGTCACCGGCGATGTCACGAATCTGTTCGCCAAGACGTCGGTAGATCACCGGACCTGGCCAGAACGTGCCGCGAAGCAGAATGTCCCACCCATAAATGCTCGCTGCTTGTGATCGCAACATCTTGGCTAGAAACGCTGGCTTCAGAAGCCGCCACAAATGCCGACCCATATTGTCCGGTCCAACAGTCAAGAAGATCGATGCTTGGATTCCGCGCGCATCAAGTATTGACCGCAAGACGGGCAATCCATCTCGCGTACCACGGAACGTATCGACATCGATACGAAGGGCGAGTTTCATGCGCCGGTCGGTGTCCCAACCGGCGAGGTGCAGTCTGCGCCGATAGATCTCACGTGATCCTCGATGAACCAGTCTACGGTACGAGCCACAGACTCCTCGGTCGTGATTGACGGCTTCCAATTGAGCACGCGGCCCGCGTTTTCAATCGACGGGCGTCGATGTTGGACGTCTTGATATCCCTTGCCGTAATACTTACCGCTCTCAACGACGCGATATCCGGCAAATGGTGGGAACCGATGCCGAAGTGGATGTTGATCAAACCGAGCAACAATCATTTCGGCCAGTTCTTTGATGCTCGCTTCATTATCTGGATTGCCAATATTGATGACTTCGCCAGTGCTCGCGCCATCAACATCATCAATCATGCGGAACAAACAGTCAACACCCTCAGTGACGTCGGTAAAGCACCGCTTCTGCTCACCGCCGTCAACAAGTTGAATGGGCGTGCCCTCTACAAGATTCAGAATGAGCTGGGTAATAGCGCGGGATGATCCGATTCGAGCCGCATCGAGACTATCAAGGCGTGGGCCGATCCAGTTGAATGGTCGGAAGAGCGTGAAGTCCAATTTGTCTCGCACTCCATACGCCCAGATGACCCGGTCGAGAAGCTGCTTCGAGCATGAGTAAATCCAACGCTGTTTGTTGATCGGGCCAAGCACGAGACTCGATGAGTCTTCGTCGAAGAACTCATCGCTGCACATTCCGTACACCTCGCTCGTCGAGGGGAAGATGATGCGACGGTTGTACTTCACACAGTCCCGCACAATTTGCAGATTCTGCTCGAAGTCAAGCTCAAACACACGGATTGGGTTCCGAACATACTCAATGGGCGTAGCAATGGCAACGAGTGGAAGGATGACATCGCACTTGCGAACGTGGTACTCGACCCACTCTCGGTTGATTGAAATGTCACCCTCTACATAGTGGAAACCAGGGCGGCCCATCAGATGACTCACATTGGTGCTACGAAGATCAAGACCATACACCTCATAGTCATTAGCAAGGAGTTTCTCGGACAAGTGACTGCCGATGAATCCGTTCACACCTAAGATCAACACAGAACGCTTCCGAGGCGCGCCAAGCGTCGCCGACTTTCCAAGACGCATGCCATCAACAATATTGAGTTCTTCTGCGAGATGCTCGCCGGTAGACCACACGCCATCTTCAGCTTGACCGGCATCAATTTGAATTGCGTCCTTGCCGCATGCCACAGTCAGTGGAGCCAACGAAAGAACAGTACCTTCAGCAACTTCGAATGCACCAGGCACAACGGTGGATTCCCACACCAAGACTTTGCGTTCACCCGCAAAGGTGAAAGCGCCTGGCCACGGATGCGCCACAGCTCGCACGAGATTGTGAATCGTCGCGGCGTCGTCAGACCAATCAATACAACCATCTTCCGGGCAACGTCCTGGGAACGTGGTAGCTGCAGAGGAATCTTGAGCCGTACGCGTTGCGGTACCGCTCACCAGTAACGGAAGCGACGTGTCGAGCATAGATCCCGTGGCCTCGACAATGCGGGCCGTTAGGCTCGCAGCTGTGTCATCATCATCAATCACGACACTCTGCTGCGCCACGATATCGCCTGCATCTGCGGCGACAGTCATGTGGTGCAGTGTGACACCAGTTTCGGTTTCACCGTTGACAAGAGCCCAATTGATAGGACATCGACCTCGATACTTCGGAAGCATCGAGGCGTGAATGTTGTAGCAGTGGTTGGGACAGACATCGAGCATGTCACTGCCGATCATCTTGCGATAGTGGGCAGATACCAACGCGTCTGGCCCCATATCCCGCACACGCTCAATCCAGATGGGATGGTTGACGTCAGCTGGCGCATGCACGGGTATACCGTGCTTCGCTGCGGCCATGGCTACTGAACGAAACCACCCACCCTCACTCGGGTCATCGCGGTGGGTAAACACCGCCACAACATCAATCTTGTTTCGCAACATGGCGTCAAGCGCAGCAGCGCCGACCTCGTGATAGGCAAAGAGCACGGCCTTCATATCTGTACCTGCCTTTCGAGCGCGGCCGCCTTGGCCGTCTCTTTTGCCTCGGCGCCATCAAGGGCCGAGTGACCGACTGTCCGGTCGATGAAGTAACGCGGGCGACCTCGGACATCGTGATACACACGCCCGAGATACTCGCCAAGAAGTCCCATCCCAACGAACTGAGCGCCGATGAAGATGAACAAGATTGCAAAGAGAGTGAATACACCTTCGGCTGCCCAATCGGCACCAAAGAGTACCCGGCCAACAAGTAACAAGAAGCCAAACCCAACGCCGCCAACCGCAATGGCCACCCCAAACCAAGAAAGCAGCCGAAGCGGGGTGGTGGTCATGCTCGTGAGCAGATCAAACTGCAGGTTTACAAGTTTCCACAGACTGTATTTCGACTCACCAGCTGCGCGTTCTGCGTGCTTGACTTCAATTTCAACCGCCCGCTTGGCAAAGCTATTGGCCAGGATCGGAATAAAGGTGCTGCGCTCTCGGCACTGCAACATGGCATCAACAACAGAGCGGCGATATGCCCGAAGCATGCACCCGTAGTCGCTCATACCCACGCCCGTTGATGTCTTGACCATCCAGTTGATGCGGGCCGACGCGAATCGGCGGAAGAATAAGTCTTGCCGATTCATACGAATCGTTCCGACTACATCATTCCCCTTCTCAATCGCCTCCACAAGCCGAGGAATCTCTTCTGGTGGATTCTGAAGGTCGGCATCGAGCGTAATCACCATGTCGCCACGCGCGTGTCGAAACCCACACATGATCGCGGCGTGCTGACCATAATTTCGGTTCAAGATAATGGCGCGAACATAGCCGTCATGCAAAGCGGTGGCTGCTTCAAGTTTGTCCAATGATCCATCTCGACTGCCATCATCAACAAGAACGACTTCCCACTTGTTAGGCAAGGGCGTGCACGCTTCAACAACGCGTCGGACAAGTACATCGATGTTCTCGACCTCGTTGTAGACCGGAATGACAACTGAGAGGGAAAGACTCATGTTGTCACCTCGGCGGCGGTTGGCACAACTTCACGAATGGCGGAGACCACATCATCGACATCGGCGGTGGTCATTCCTACAAAGAGCGGAATCGAGCAAATTCTCGCGTCGTTCCAATTCGTATTCGTAAGATCCCCCGCACGCCATGCGTCGGTGTGTTCGCGGTACCACTGGTGACCGTGGGCTGCGCGGAAATGAATGCCAGTCCCAATATTCCTGGTCTTCAGTGCATCCATAAATCCGGCCCGATCAATACCCGCTTCGGATTCATCCACACGAACAATGAATAGGTGCCACGAATTCTTCGCCGTTGAGTTGGCTTCGCCCAGCGGCGTGATGCCCGGGATAGAAGACAGTTGTTCCTGATACCTCATAGCAAGCGATGTACGCCGCTCAATAAACGAGTCAAGACGATTGAACTGTGAATGGCCAAGCACCGCGTTCATATCGGGCAAGTTGTACTTAAAGCCCGGCTTAATGACTTCGGCCTGCGGCGAACGGCCCTGTTGGCCGCGTTGCCACGCGTCGACGCCAAGTCCGTGGAAACGAAGCCTTCGGATTCGGTCGCCGAATTCTGGGTCGTCCGTCACGAGCACGCCGCCCTCACCACTCGTAATGGTCTTGATCGGATGCAAACTAAAGATGGCCGTGCCGCATGCGCCAACTTCTTCGCCGCCGGATCGAACTGTGCCGATAGCGTGCGCTGCGTCTTCAATCACGGTGATGTTGCGATCACCGCAGAAAGACCGCATTGGATCGATATCCACTGCAGCCCCGGCAAAGTCGACCGGAATGATGACTCGGGTTCGATCGGTCACTGCGGCCTCGACTGCTGCCGGTGAAACCATGAGCGTGTCACGGTCAACATCCACAAAGACTGGTGTTGCGCCGGTCATGCATATGAGGTTGATCGTAGAGACCCAGGTCAATGATGGCGTCACGACTTCATCGCCTGGACCGATGCCCAAAGCATGCAACGCTAGGTGCATGGCGGCCGTTCCGCTTGTCAAGGCGACGGCGGTATGGCACCCAATCCGCTCGCAGAGCGCCTCCTCAAATGCCGCGCAGCCCGCCCCCGTCGTAATCCAGCCACTACGAAGAACTTCCGTAACGGCTGCTACGTCTTCCTCGCTGATCGAGGGCTTGGCAAATGGTAGAAAATCACTACGCATATGGGCAGAACTCCAATACCGCCCATTGTATCAGGACGCGTCCAAATGCTCCGGATGCAAACGCACGCCGCCGCCCATCATGAGGCTCGCTCCGACGAGCCCCCAGGTGAGCTCGAGGCATCGATACAAGACCAATAGCCCAACAACTTGGTTCACGGAGGCCACGCCAGGCACCGCAAGCAAGGCAATTCCGAGCACTTCCATGACGCCGGCCCCCTGCCACGTCAATGGAACCGCCGCTGCGAGGAACAGAATAGGCATGACCGCCAAAATAACCGTGATGTCGTGAGTGGCCCCAAGTGCCCACGCGCACGCTCCCGCCGCTGAAGCGAGCAGCACCTGCACACACACAGAAACACTTGTTGCAGCAAGAACTGGTCCCGGATGCGACGCATAGGCCCGCCCAGCTTCAAAGAGTCGCGCTGGAAGACCCCGGCCAAATGTCTTCGTGACTGCCGGAAGTTGCAACCAACCACGGGTGAACACCACAAAGGCAACAATCGCCCCAACTCCAACCACAAGCATCGCCCCCGCGGTCCACCATCCGATGTCCCGCGCGGTATTTGACTCGGCGGCAAAAATGCCGACACCAGCGGCAAGAATGACCAGCCCGGCAAGACCAGTGATGCGATCAAAGACAACGCTCATCACAGCTTCAACGCGGCGATCGCTCCCCCTTGTTGCGCCCCACGCCTTAACGACGTCACCACCTTCGGTTCCAGGGAGAAAGAAGTTGCTGAAGGCACCAATGAAGACCAGCCGCAGTGTTCGTAGCCACGGGGCGTCAAGTCCGCGGCACCGCATCAAGAGCCACCACCGTGTGGCCTGCAGTGGATAAACACAACCAACCAGACCAAGGCCGAGCAGGACCCACCACCAATTCGCGTGCTCAAAGATGTCAAAGATGCCCGGGCGTATCCAATTGGCCGCCACCTCACCCTCCAAGCCAGCATCGGTCTGCACCAGCATCGCACCGGGTCCAGCGGGCTCGACAGAAAGTACGAGCAGCGTCCGTTCAACCTCAGCGGTGTGGCCGCCAGGCCCAGGTTCCCCCGCTGGTATGACCATGACAGTCCGCCAATTTACCGCCAACACAATGATCGTCACACCGATGGCAACGAGCAGCAAGCGAACTGCGGTAAATACGTGGCGGTTCATGAGCAGGTGAATGCTAGCGGGCGCCGCTCCGCGGCGGCGTAGCCGCTCACCCCCCTTGTATCGTCGACTGCTCGATTCGCTCATTGAGCTGGCCAATGATGAAATCAACGAGCTTCTTGGCTTCTGGTGGTGCCATTGCCCGCTGCTGCATCATCTGGTCTCGGACCATGGGAAGTTGCTCGATGGGCATCTGTGACAGTTGCATCATGACCATCTCAACCTGCTGCTTCTCTTCAGGCGAGAGCTCATCGAGTGTCACCTCGCTCAGCTCGGTTGGCTCATCTTCACCATCGGTAACCACATGGGTCGTAGCTCCAGCAAGTGAAAGGCCACCCTTGTCACGAAGCTGCGCCGTTGAATTGACGAGATCGTCACCAACTGGTTCGGCGTTGCCACCAAGATGAGCCGCAAGGAACTCCTCAATCACAGCATTAAAGGCCATATTGTTCGTCGGGTTGTGGAAGCCGTGACCTTCGTCCGGGAAGACGACATAGGTCACTGGAAGTCCACGCTTATTCATGGCTTCCACGATCTGATTACTTTCAGCAATCTTCACGCGAGGGTCATTTGCGCCCTGCCCAATAAGCAGCGGCTTGTTGATGTACTCAACGTGCGTCAGCGGCGAGATGGCATCGATGTACGCCGGCTCATCCATGCTGCCAACACGATCATCAAACATCTTCATCATTGGCTTCCAGTATGGAGGAACCGACTTGATAAGTGTGCCAACGTGTGATGGTCCGACAATATCGACCCCGCAGGCAAACAGTTCTGGATCACGCGTCAACCCAGCGAGCGTCGCATATCCACCATACGAACCACCCATGATGGCAATTCGTTTGGGGTCGGCAATCCCTTGCTCGACAGCCCAGGCAACCGAGTCATTCAAGTCATCTTGCATCTTGCCGTACCACTCGCGATTTCCGGCATTGACGAAGTTCTTGCCGAAGCCGGTTGAGCCACGGAAGTTTGGGCTCAGCACCGCATAGCCACGGTCAGCGAGCCACTGGTGATATGGGTTGTACCCCCAGTGATCACGAGCCCACGGGCCGCCATGCACAAAGAGCACCATTGGCAAATCCTTACCGGCGGAACCTTCTGGAACAGTGAGGTAGGACGGCAACGTCAAGCCGTCCCGCGTTGGAATCTCAACCCCCTTCATGGAAGCAAAGGTCTGACCCTCAAGAGCGGGCCATGTTGTAAACAAGAATGTGCCTTCCTGAGTATCGCGATCCCAGAGCCAGTACCGCGGCGGGCCGTTGTCGCGGTTATACGCAACGATCCATTTCGTGTTGTCCTTTGTGCGGCTTCCAATGCTGAAGTCGCCTTGGTCAAGCTTGCCAAGGGCAGTAATATCCGGCGCGATGGCATCGCTTAGTACGTGCCACTCAGGCCGCAGGTAATCCACCGTGACTGCTTCTGGTTCGTAAGTATCTGGGTTTGCTATACCACCCGACACGTCGGCCTTATCTGATTCAAAGACGAGATGTGGAGACTCAGCGCCGCCCTTGGTTGGTTCCCACCAAACCAAAGCTGCTTTGTCACGGCCAATAGAAGATGTCCCATACAGCTTGGTGCCGTCCTTGGAGAAACCGCTGATGGTCGTGGTCATCATTTCGTCTGAAGGAATGGTCATGAAGTGATACCACTCATCACTCCCAAGGTCGCGAAGCTCGGTGACAAGCTCGCCCTCTTCATTCATCGCTGCTCGACCGCGAACATTCCAATCATCGTCAATCGTGTAGCCGAGATACCCGTCGTTCTCTTCCATGAGCGTTCGCTCGCCGATTCTGGTGTTCACGCGGTACAGGCTCATGAACTGTGGGTTCTTGTCGTTCATGCTGACAACGATCTCATCAGGACGATCGCGTGACGTGTCAGCTACGCCAGCTCGCGCGCCATCAACGGCCGTTAAGTCACGCACTTCGGCATCATCAATGTCGACAGAGAACACATGAAAGTTTTCGTCTCCACCATCGTCTTTCGTAAACAGTAGTTGCTCCCCGTTCCATGCCCAAGACAGACTTCCGATTGGCCGATCCGTATAGCTCGTAAGCGCACGAGCCTCACCACCAGCAAGTGGTTGCACCCAGGCGTTCATCACGCCGTCTACAGGGCCACGGAATGCAAGCATTGTGCCGTCGGGGCTAATCTTGACGGAGGATCGCTCTGGATTTCCAAAGAGCACTTCGCGTGGAATGAGATCTGTCTTTGGTGTCTCGATCAGAGCAGCGTCTGCGGCAGCAGCCATCGCGGTAAGCATCATGGTTTCAATCAACATGGG
>JABJQE010000204.1 GCA_018663565.1 Phycisphaerae bacterium | reverse complement strand
TGTTGTCGTCGCCAAGCGAGACATCTGGACTGACATAGAACGTCTCGCAAGAAGGTTCTATCCAAGGCTCGGGGTCAACATGACCAAAGCCACCAACACCGCCCACCTGACCAATGGCTGAACCTCCAAGTACGAAAGCCGAAATACACGCTGAAAGAGCTGAAATCTGTGTCAACATTTTGATCTCCATTTGATCATCTGGGCACTACGCCCCCACACTCCAACAGGCGAGAATCCGGCCCACGGTCCGCACAACAAGGCTGAAAACATGCCACAATGCCCCGTATGGCCAAGACAGGCAGAAAAAACGTGGTTGCCGACGCCGCTCTTTTGCCCCCCGCACAGGCGGAGCAGGTCCTGCAAAAACATCTCCGGAAGCGTCCACGCGACGCCGCTGCGATCGAAGCACTGGCCGACCTGCTTGCCGCACAAAACAGGCTGGGAGAACTTGCTGATCGGCTCCCGCAACTGGCCCGGTCGGGCAGCGCAACCGCCAATTTGATCCGCTCGGCGAGCGACGCGTGCGTGCACAAAGGCGACCATCGTACGGCGCTCGAAATGAGCACCCTCGGCACGCAACGATTCCCAAAGGATGCCATGCTTTGGTATCGCCGAGGCCGCGCCGAACTGGCCAATGCCAACGCTCCCGCTGCCGCCAAGTCTTTCAAGTCCGCTTACGAGCTTGAGCCTGATGACTCCATCATTCTTGCCGCGCTCGCCGATGCTGATCTTTCACGCGGGTCATTTCCACTCCCTGACCAGTATGCCAAGATCATGCTTGAGCGCGAGCCAGAAGTCGCCTCGCACCACGTGCGTCTTGGCACCGCCCATCGACTCAACAACAAACTTGACGAAGCCGAGGAGTGCTTTCGAACTGCAATTCGCCTTGAACCATCGCTGCCATCTGGACACGCTGGGCTCGCTGAAACACTCGAGTCGCAAGGCAAAAGCGAAGCCGCGTCTGAGCAGCTTGAGCCGCTCATGGACACAGGCGACCCTTCGTTCGCAGTCGTTTCAGCCTGGGCCCGGATCAGACAACGCCTTGGTGATCGCCCCGCCGCGATAAAAGCTATGGAACGGTATCTCGCCTCAAAGCGTGGACTACCAAGCCACATTTCCAAAATGACAATGCATCTTGGTCTTGCCTACGAAAAGTCCGGCCGGCCCGACGATGCGTTCCGATGCTGGACACAAGGCAATGCCATGCACCGTGGACGATGGAATCCGGCAGCCCACGAACAACTTGTTGACGCGATGATCGAAACCTTTACGCGTGAAACATTAGTTGCACTTCCGCAGGCCTCACCCGCTTCGTTTACGCCCGTGTTGGTTGTCGGCATGTATCGAAGCGGCACGACACTTACTGAGCAAATCCTCTCGGCGCATCCCAATATCACGCCCGGTGGTGAGAGCCCGGCCATGCCCGACGCTGCTGGAAGTCTCGCTGCGGCCACTGGCGGCATCAATCGGTTCCCACGGCAAATCAGCAGAGCCACCCTAAGCCAAGTCCAGGAAGCAGCCGCGGTGTACTGCGACCGAATTGTGGGACACGCTGGGCAGGGCGACTGTGTCGTTGACAAATTGCCAATGAATTATCTCAACCTCGGCATTGCATCGATGATCTTGCCGAATGCTCGCGTGCTGCATATTGTTCGTAACCCACTGGACACAGCACTCTCGTGTTTCAGCAACTCCTTCGCTTCGCAGATGTCGTTTACTGCCGATCTCGAACACCTCGGTCACGCCATCGTCCAACAGCGTCGCATCATGAAGCACTGGGCCGCTGTTGTTGATCTACCAATTCTGGAAGTGCGATATGAATCGCTAGCCGCATCGCCAGAATCAACCCTCCGCGAGGTAGTCAACTTCCTCGATCTGCCGTGGAGCGATGATCTTCTGCGATTCCATGAGTCCAAGCGAGTGGCCGCAACTCCAAGCATGGACCAGGTCCGCGAGCCCATCAATACGTCCGCCGTAGACCGCGCATCGGCTTTTCAAGATCATCTGGGCCCCCTGCGAGCAGCATTAGGCCTCCAAGAAGCGGCGCCACCTTCCTAGCCGGTGACAAAAAGACCTGTATCGATCCGTAAGATCTGATTTCCTGCATATGCAGACGAGTGAACCAGCCACCGCACGTTAGAGGGGTAGATGGGGCAAATCCGCAGAGGGGTGTACTCCCTCCCAATCGCCCAATCGCCTGCTCCCTCGGCGAAGCGAGCCGCCCACTAGCATCCCATCATGCTGACGCCACTCATCACCATCGCCATCGTTGCTCCACTGACTCCTGCCCAGATCCTCTTACCTGAGCAGCCCAGGAGCGTGCTCGACTACGCCATCACAACTGAAACTGGTTCACCAACACCAGTCCGCCTAACGTTTCTCCGCGGAGACATGAGTGACCCAGGCACCATCTTTACCAATCCAAACGTCGATCCAAATCAGCTCGCCGTTCGACGAAACGTCGTCTACGACATTGACGGTACAGGCGCTATCACGATTCCACCCGGAGAATGGTTCGTCATCGCGAGCCGCGGCATGGAGTACGACATAGCCACAACCCACATTGGACCCTCCCAAGACAGCCATGTGCAGTGGAATGCCACGCTCCGCCGCGCCATCGACACCGATGGCTGGGCCGGTGGCGACTTTCACTTGCACACCCTCACCTACAGCGGCCACGGCGACTCGAACATGCCCGAACGGATGATCTCAATCGCCGGCGAGGGCGTGGAGTTCGCAGTCGCCACCGATCACAATCACAACACCGACTACCACCCGACCATGCAGGAAGTCGGCGCGGACCCGCACTTCACCGCGGTCACTGGCAATGAGATTTCCGCGACCTATGGCCACTTCAATGCCTATCCCCTCGATCCGGATGCAAAGGTCATCGATTGGCACGCCGAGGCACCCGTGATGTTCGCCGAAACACGACACAACGCCAATGCATGGGGAGTGACACCAGTAATTCAAGTCAATCATCCGCGTTGGGGCGACATCGACTACTTCGGCGCCCGCGACCTGAACGCATTTGCAGCCGAGTCGACCCATCCCGACTGGTCGTGGGACTTCGATGCCATCGAAGTGTTGAACGAAAACGCGGGCTGGGGCTGGTACGACGCCGAAGTAACGGATGTTCCTGTCCGGGCATCGCGTCACAGCGTCGTGCGAGACTGGATCAATATGGTCAATGCCGGTCACGCTGTCGCTCCCATGGGCAATAGCGACTCACACGCAGTTGAAAAGAATTTCGCCGGAATTCCGCGAACCTACGTCCAGGTAGATGACACCTCCCCACACACAATCAGTCCGGTGCAAGTTGCTGAATCAGTACGCAGGGGCGCCGTCGTCGCGACCACCGGGCCGTTCATCACGCTTGAAGCAAATGGCGGTGGCATCGGCGATCTTGTCGCCACTGAGAACGGAACAGTCAACCTTATGATTTCAGTACAGGCCGCCCCTTGGATTGCCGTCGACCGCGTACGCGTTCTTGTTGATGGCGATGAAGTCCGCATGTTTAATCTGGAAGAAGATGGCTACACGCCGCCACTCTCCATTGGGCCCATTCCGCTGCAGGTGTCGCAAGATGCATGGATCACAGTGCTTGCCGAGAGTACAACGCCGATGACCCCAGTTGTCCGCAACCGCGATCGACCGATTCTGCCGTTCGCGATCACGGGCCCGATTCGAATCGACGCCGATGGAAATGGCGTCTGGACACCGCCGCTCACTGCGCTGTCAACCATGGTGGAATCCTGCGATTCATGGTCAATGATTGAACCAGAATGGCAAGCGGCCGGACCACACCGAAAAGCAATGATCATCAATCTTGCAGCGCGGCGGTCACAACTCGCTGAGGATGCCATCCGCGCTGCGATTGACGACTCCAATCGCATCGTTCGAATCGCTGCCATCAATGGCGCGTTGGCATTGGGCGGGCAAAAATTCCACCAACAACTCGCCGCTCTGGTGACCGACCCAACCACCGATCGCTCGACAGCCTTTTCTGCGTGGGCAGCCTGCGACACCATCGAGCCATCGCCTGAACTCTTGCAGGTCTATATGGATCGATTCGGCTGGGACAATGCCAATCGATATGCCAAGGACCATCCGCTACGCTTGCCAGGGTCTCTGATCCGAGATTGGCGGGTGGCTGGGTGCTTCCCTGCTACAACCATGGAGGCTCTCGCTCAGCGGCAAGCCCCCGAGCCTGGCATCGTGCACATCACACCACCACTCACCAAGGCAGGCACGCCTCTGGCATGGCACAACCGAACGACCAACGACAATGGATTTCTCGATCTGTCGCCAATCTGCGATGAGCCCACAAACGCCATCGCTTACGCCACATGCACGCTCTTCAGCCCAGATAAACG